>CAZCGJ010000008.1:0-23218 GCA_964498295.1 Candidatus Woesearchaeota archaeon
CTTTTTTCAACGTCGTTTGTGACGCCAGTATAATAAGAACCGTCAAGACATTCTAAGATATAAACGCACCAAGGTTTTTCTACCATAAATAAATAATCTAAAAATATTATATAAATTCTCTTAAAACCGAATGTTTATAATCTACTTAAGAGACCTATTTTTATGAGAACAATAGACTTGCCTAAAAAGCAAGAACCTGCGAAGAAGTCAAACCTTGAAAGAGAGATGAGAGTAGCAGCAGCTTACAGAAAAGACCTTGAGACTCCTTCTACAGAACACCAACTTGATCCATATGGAGTTAGTGAAATAGACAGAAGACCTAACCCGTTGTACCGACCAAAACAATAAGGTACAATTCTTTAATTCCTTCTTAACCTTTATAAATCCTCAATAACTGACCTAAATATGAATGATGCAGAGAAGTACGAGTTTGAAGAAACCGTAAAAGAACTTGAAGGCTACCGAGGAAGGCACACTGAACTTATTAGTGTTTTAATTCCGGCAGATTTTAACATAAACAACGTAGTTAAACAAATAGATACTGAAAAGGGAACTGCTGAAAATATTAAATCTAAAAACGTAAGAAAAGCAGTTTTGGATGCGCTTGAAAGAATTTCTAGACAACTAAAATTGATCGGGCAAAAATTACCTGAGAATGGACTTGCTATGTATGCAGGAAATGTTTCAGAAGTTGAAGGTCAAGAAGATGTTAGAATTTGGAATATTGAACCGCCAAAACCTTTGAAGGTTAGAGTTTACAGATGTGACCAGACTTTTGTTGTTGAACCATTGAGAGATATGCTTACTACTGATGAAGTTTATGGATTATTAGTTATTGATAGAAAAGAAGCAGCAATTGGTATGCTAGAAGGAAAGTCGATTAAAATGTTGCATACTATGACTTCCGGAGTTCCTTCTAAACAAAGATCCGGCGGACAGTCTGCGATGAGATTTCAAAGAGCAACAGAAGGAGCAGCTAAAGAATTTTACAGAAGAGTTTCTGAAGTTATGAAAGAATGTTTTTTTGAAAATAAAAAACTGAAGGGAATTCTAATCGGCGGACCAATACCTACAAAAGAAGAATACATTGAAACCGGAAATTTAGCAACACAACTAAAAGATAAAATTATAGGAGTTAGAGATATAGGAGACAGCGATTATGCAGGCCTTAGAGCATTAGTTGAATCCTCTAAAGATATTTTGGCAGAACAAGAAGTTACAAAACAAAGAGAAATATTGGATGAATTTTTTATGATGTTAGCAAAACAACCGGAGAAAGTTGCTTATGGAATGGCCGAAGTTGAAGAAAGATTAGGACAAGGAGCTGTTGGAAAGTTAGTTATTTCAAAAGAAATGCCTAGAGAAAAAATCAAACATCTTGAAGAGCTGGCAAAGTCTACTTCTGTTGAGATACATATTGTTACAGCTGAAACTCAAGAAGGAGTTCAGTTTTTGAATATTGGTGGCGTCGGTGGAATTCTAAGATTTGCAATGAGTTAATTTCTTATCAAAAAATATCTTCTACAATTTAAATTATTACAATTACAAGTAATTTTTTTATTTCCGTTCTCAGTTAAATTATAATCTACTGTGATCTCTTCTTCAGGAGCTATTGCTCTAATTGCTAAAAGACTAAGAGTCTCTAAATCGAATCTTGAATTTGGGTTGCATGAGTGATTTACATAATTTAAAACCTCTTCATCACACACCCAATTGTTTTTTCCGATATAAGCACATCTAGGTTTTGGCTCGTTAAAAACAAAATCTAGAGGTATATTATAAAATACCTCTCCTTTTCTTATCTTCTTATTAGAGAAGATACCCTCTCCGTGTATTTCACTAGCTTTTTTTATTAAAGATTTCATTTCATAGTTCTATTTGTTCCAAAGCAATCAAAAAATATAAAATTAGAAATTATTTCTAAAAATTTATCTAAGGAGGATTTATTTTCTACTTTTGAAGTTTTTTGTTTTTTCATTTTAGAATTGATAACCTGCGGTTATTCCTCCCCAATTTAAATTATCTAAACTTGAATCAACTGCTCTTTGCGCGTTGATGAAACCACTTAAACTAAAATTTCCATGAGACAAAGAAAGTGTTACTCCGGGAGTAACATGTCCAAGGCCAAAGTGCCCATAATAATTATTATTCAAAGAAGTTGAAATATAGGGTGTTAAAGTTAAACTCGTTTTTCCTTCAATCAATTTTAAATCTTTAGACACTTTCAAAACTAATCTATCACCATTTTGCGATACTCCATTATCATTCAAATGAAGATAATCTGCATTTACATTAACATCTCCAGTGTAAGCTAAACCTAAAGTTTCTACAGAATCATTTTTACCAAATCTTCCGTTTGGATAATCCCAAAGCTGAAACCCTGCGCTAGCTGTTAAATTATCTGTTAAATTAAATGATTTTGAAAAAATATAGTCTCTTTCTGCAACGCCTTTTTCTCCTAAGAATTGATTTTGCCAAATTCCGAATGCGTTTCCGTCTTTACTAAATGAAAGATAGTCTTGTCTGCAATTTTCATTTATTGCTGGTCCAGCAGGTGAAACAAAAGCTGAAACAAAACTAGTTTGAACGTAAGGTTTTGCAATCACTTCTTCTGCTTTTGCAGGAGTTTGGGAAAATAAACTTGCTCCAACAAGAGCGGCAGATAAAAGAGATTTTAGAGATTTCATCGTTTGCCTCCATCTCTTTCAGAAAAAGTATTAAGTTTAGCATAAGCTTCTTGATCAATTCTTAATTTTTCCCTATAAATCTGACCTATTAGGGTTTCATATTGCTTCTCGAAATTCTCCCTGTTAGGCATTTCATCTAGAGTATAAGTTCTGCTACCATCAGCAGTCTTTAATTCTACTTCCTCAAGTTTCCTTGCTCTCCCCTCTGAATATTCACTTGGTCTGGTAAAACTCGACCGACTTCTACACAACATTGAACGAAAAATTATTTCTCCTCCAGTAATTGCATAATATAATGTTGCAGCAGTTGAATAAACATCCGTTGAAGGAGTTGCGCAAGTTGCCCTACCTGTTAAAACTGCATTTAATAAACTTGGAGAAGTGTATTGTGTTCCGCCTCTTGTTGGCATAATTGTATCTTCTATGTTACGAACTTTTGCAGCAGTTTGCCAATCGCCCAACATTCCTCTTCCATCTTTTTGTAAATAAAAATTAGAAGGTTTGATATCTCTATGTAAAATGCCTTTATTGTGAGCATAACCTACTGCATCAAAAAGTTGGCTACTTATTCTGTCAAGAACTTTCTGATCTCTTATTGCTCCTGTTGTTCTTACTAGTGTTTCTAGATCTGTTCCTTGAATATCATCTTCAACATTTACTGTTCTTCCGTCTGATAACTGAAAGCTGTCTAAAACTCTAATGATGTTTGGATGAACTAATTCATTTGTAACGTTTACTTCTTTTATATCTAAATTACCCTTACTCTTATTAATTATAGTACATACAGAACTTGTATCCACTTCCTTCAAAGGAACTTTCATAACAGCTTTTCTAGAAACATTTCCCCTGTTTAATCTAACTCTGAAAGCCTTTCTCGTATGCCCTTCACCGATTTCTTCAATAACTTCATATCCTCTGTTAGCTATTTCCTTGCTGTCTTCACAAGAAAGACCTAATTGATTATTTTGAGGTTGCATAAAATAATCTAAAACACCTGAAGAAGGCTCCTCTAATTGAAATGCAGAACTATCTCTACTCATTTTGCGCCTCCGGTAAAACTTCAATATTTATTTGGATAATCGTTCCCGGCTTAAGATGCTGTTCTAGAATTCTCGGTATAACTATAATTGATTGACTTCCGTGCTTTGCCACCTTCTTTGTTATTGCAAATTTTTTATTTTCCATTGAAGAAGATATATAACTTCAAGAGAATATACATTCCGGCAATAGCTATCATACTAACTAGGGTGCCTCTACTTGCGATCTCTTCAGTCACATCATTTAGTTGTTGTATCATTTTGTTGTTACTTTTAAGTTATAATTTATACATATTCTATGTATAAACTACTATTTAAACCTTACTATTTTGATACTATTATAAAATGACACATAAACCAGATAATACCTTGATTTCAAACCTGCCATACCAGTTCAAAAAGCTTATTAAACGCTGAAATCATGAATTTTTTATGGAAGAAGAGAAGACTGCTCTGGAAGAAGAGGTAAAAAACGATTCTGAAACAATTCAGGCTGGAATTACTGAAGAACAACCAAAAATATCAGAGAAGATTATTACACATGAAACTGCTGGAGAATTAGACAGTGTTTTTGAAGAAAAAGAAAAAGAAAATGAAGAAAGAGTAGAAGCTGCTTTGTTTATTGCGGGAAGGTTCCTGAATTTACAAGAATTGATTATGCTTACAGATGTTAATCCAATTATGTTAAAAGATATTTTATCTAAATTGGAAAGAAAATACTCTAAAAGTGCTATTGTGATTGTAAATAGAAATAACTCATGGAAAATGGACGTTTCCGAGAAGTATACTTATATGGTTAACAAACTAGCTACTGGAAACACAGAGTTTACTAAAGCTGAACAAGAGACTCTTGCAGTAATTGCATACAAACAACCCATCAAACAATCTGTCGTTATAAAAATTAGAGGAAATAAAGCCTATGATCATATTGCAAAGTTTATCGAATTAGGTTTATTGCAAACTAAAAAGGCAGGACATACTAATGACCTAACCTTAACCGAAGAGTTCTATGAATATTTTAATGTACAGAAGAGAAATCTTTTGAAGGGAGAAGGTGCGGAAGAGAGTGAGGGAGAAGAATAATGATCGTTACAATAATAACTTACACATCTATTTATTTAGGTATTGTGGCTACAACCTTTTACATATTGGCTTTCTTGTTAAATAAAGATAAGAAAAAACCACTATATACGGATAAAGAATTACCTTCTTTAACAATAATCATTCCAGCATATAATGAAGAGAAATCCATTAAAAGAACAATTCAAACTGCATGGGAATCAGATTACCCAAAAGACAGATTTGAAATAATTGTCGTTAATGACGGCAGTAAAGATCAAACTCTTGAAATCGCAAAGACTATGCGAAACAGATGGATAAAAGTTTTTGATAAACCAAATGGGGGAAAGGCAAGTGCATTAAATCTAGCGATCCAACATGCAAAAGGCGACTTTGTCATTACCATGGACGCAGATACTTTTATTGAGAAAAATAGTGCCAAAGAAATGATCAGATATTTTAAAGATCAAGAAGTTATGTCTGTAACACCTTCAATTATTTTACATGAACCTAGAGGAATTCTGCAAAGAGTTCAACAGATGGAATACGTACTTGGCATTTTCTTGAGAAAAGTTTTCGCCTCTTTAAATTCTATTCATGTTACACCGGGAGCATTCTCTGCGTATAGAAAATCTTTCTTTGACAAGTATGGAGGATATATCGGAATGGAATCTGGAAATTTAACAGAAGATTTGGAGATGGCTTTGAGAATACAATCTCATGGATATAGAATTGAAAACTCGGTTAATTCTGCAGTATATACTGTTGCACCTAACAAATTTAGGGCACTATTAGTTCAAAGAAAAAGATGGTACATGGGTTTGATGAAGAATATGTGGGCATACAAAAGACTATTCGGTCCTAAATACGGAGATTTGGGAATGGTTCTTCTACCTCTTGCATGGATAAGTATTTTCTTCTCTGTTTTTGCATTATTTTATTTAGCCTATACGTTGGTTAGCCAAGGACTGAGAGAGTTGGCAATTTTGAACAGCCTTAATTTTGATCTCTCCGCTAGATATCTAGGCACATTTAATCCTATAATGTGGCAAGAAGTTACATCTAGAAATCTATTTGTGATCTTTTCAAAACCGCATATGATCTTCTTAGTATTCTTTGTTTGCCTTACTGCATTTTACCTTATTTATGCATCTAAAAAGATAGGCAGAATAAAAGGATCACTCTTATCTTTGCCGCTATTTTATATCTTCTTCGCAGTTCTATTTGCATTCTGGTGGGCAGTCTCTATAGTTTATACAGTATTTAATATAAAGGGGAAATGGAGGTAGATTTTTAAACAAATGAAAACTAAAAACAAGATGATAACAAGACGATTTCAAAGCCCTTATTTGTATATTGTTTCATTTATAATTGGAACTTTAATTTTTATAAGCGGTTTTCTGATAACTAACCAAATAGTCTATAAGCAAGAAGCGAAAGTTCTTGAAGAGAATCTTAATTCTTTTTACTCTTTGTTTGAATTAGGCGTAGAGAGGGATTTATTTTCAAAAGATGTTTGTTCGATTACATTTACAGAGAAAGCAGAACAGAGCTTTTATTTCCATAGAAAGCTGATTACTGATTTGGAAGAGTCTCTTGGGAAAGATGACAAGAAAGTGTTATTACAGAAAAAAATATATAATATTGCCCAAGCACAGCACTATATAATCAAAAGCTATCAAAATAAGAATTGTGGAGAAAATTATACTCTAATTTTATTCTTTTATTCTAATGAAGAAGAAAAATTAAAGGCATCTGAAAAAATAGGCGCAATGTTAGACTCTATAGTTTATGGAAATCCAGATGTAATTGTTTACGCTTTTGATGTTTCCGTTGAAAACGAATTTGTTAAAAAATTGGCTGAAAAATACTCTGTTTCTGAAGTACCATCAGTGGTCGTAAATGAGAGAACTTACTCTAATTTGTTGAATGTAAACGACATAAATTTCTTATTAAACTAACAGTTCTAAAGATATAACTCAACACAATAATCCTTAAAAATAGGAGATGAGAGTGTCTTTTATGGCTAAATGTTTTATTTGCAAAAAACCAGAAGAGGAAGTTGCACTTTTTGACGGTGTAAGTGAGTCCGGTGTCAGGAAAGTATGTTATTCTTGCTCCATAAGAGATGGAATTACTTTAATTAAAAGACCTACGAGAGAACAGCTTGAACTTGCAGAAAAAAGAAGAAGCGTTAGAGAAGTTATGGAAAATATGACCTCTCCTCAAAGAAAGCTTATGAATAAAGATCAGATGATTGCTCACAAAAGTTTGGCTAAATTAAGATTCCCAGGTATGAAACAAGAACATGGCGATTTAATTGAGAATTATGACTGGGTATTAAAACAGGCTAGAAGACATGCAAAGATTACAACTGATGCGGTTGCAAGATTGGCTAACATTGACAAAGCACAATATGAATCTCTCGAAGCAGGACAGTTATTCCCTGGATTCCAGGCAATTGCGGCAGCAGTTGAGAAAGTTTTAGAAGTTAAAATCTTGAGAGTTGCTAGAAGAGAGATTGTAATGCTGCCTACTGAAACAAGAAAAGTAGAGGAAAAGAGAACTATTGAACAAGATATTCTTGACTCTGTTAAACAGAAGATGAAAAAACATTTTTTCCTTGTTAAAAAGGCAAGAGACGAAGGTGTAGATTACTATGATGGAGAAGTTGAGACTCAACACGATAAGATCGATGTTGATGAGATAATCCAACAAAAGAATGAAGAGAAGAAGAAAAGATACGACCAATTAGCAACTGATATTGAATCTGATAAATTTGATTTTTCTAGAAGAGAAAATTTGGACAAAATTACACTACAAGATCTTGCAGATCTAAAGAAGTTAAAGAAACAGAAAGAAGATTTAGATTTTGAAGAAGATGAGTAAAGAAGGAATTCTAAGTTTAGTTGATATTTGGGAAATAGTAAAAGAAAGACGTTTTGAAGCTTATGAGCATAAAGGAATTTTATATTTTGAAAGAGATGCAGATGGTGTTGTGCAAGAAAGATATTTCAAGTCTTTTGATGGTTTTGCAAAAAAATATTCTGATCTAAATAGAAAGGGATTAATGGTTGATTTAAGCAGAGAAAAAAGATAATTACCAATTTTGATAATCGGTTACGTCTTTTTGTGTGCCACATGCACATTCCAATTTTACTATGGTTCCAAGTGTTGTCGGAGTAAATTCATGAGTAATTTCCCGTCTTTCTTTTGCATGAGTATGATTTTTTATAAAATAATTGTATTCTATTTGATCGACTAGTGCCGACATTCTAAACGGAGAAGATTCACTTTCCGTAGATGCCAAATCCTCCTCAACACCACAAGCACATTTTATTTTTATAGATGAACCAAAAACATAAGTTAGCATCCCCCCTATTGCACCGCCAGCTTTTTTATGCGAGTGATTTTCAAGAAATGCGAGATATTTTTTTGAGTCTATAGATGCAGAAATAGATAAGTCTCCTGATGCAATTTCCTGCGGACCGAATAATTTTTCAAGGGCCATTATCCTAAATATCTTAAAATTCCAGGTCTTGGTTCGTAAATCATACCTTCTTCTAAAAGATGCTTAATTTCTGTATTAATTACTTCTGGTGAAGCTTCAGTATCTAAGATTAATTGTTCTTTGTCTAGACCGCCAGAGATATCTGCTTTCTTTATTTTTTCCAAAATTATTTCTCTTAAGGAAGCATTCTTTGGAAGAGGAGCGTCTTTATGTGATTGTTGAATTTCTAATTTTCTAACTAACAACCATTTTGGATCTACTTTTTTTACAATTTCCGGAGTGATGTAAATTTCGCTATTATATTCTCTAACTAAACCAATTATCTGGAGAGTATCTCCTTGTGAAAGATCTTTTAGTGGAGCAATATCGTCGCCGAATGCTTTTAATTTTATCTGGCCAGATGCATCATCAACAGTTATAGAAGCATATTTTTTATCGCCATCATTTACGAATTTGTCAACCGCATTTGCAATTAAATTTACACGAATTACTTTCTTGTCTCCAAGTTCTAAAAATAGAAGTTTGCCTTCGTTTGAAATTGGCTTAGATTTCATCACATCGCCAATTCTTAACTTATAAGCTACATTCCTCTTTCTTTGATCGCTATCCATTACACCTTCCATGTTTCTAGAAAAGGAGGACGTTTTATAAAGATTTATGTTGTGAAAAACTAGTTATTTCTTTCCTAAGGAAGATATTATTTACATTCTTTGAACATATCCTTTTCTTGGTCGGAACAAGTCTCCTGCACGAACAAGTTTTTCAAGCGCTTCTTCTAATTCTTCTGCTTTTAACTTACCATCTGCCAACTTTTCAACTTCTTCCATAGGGATTAGTTTTCCCAATCTAGCTTCAAGTTCTTCTAGAATTTCCTTTAGTATGTATATCTTATTTCTCTTAGATGCAGGATTTCCAGAAATTTTATCAATGTCAAAACTCTTTGTTTCTTCATCATAACCTACTTGCATCATGTAGAATTTCATCAAGGCTATTGCTTTCAGAGCATCTTCTTCTGTAACTTGTTTGCCCAAACGAGCCTTCGCGGTTGCTTCTGCTAATCTAACTAAAGCTTCCAACTGTCTCGCAGAAATAGGAATAGGTTTTACACCTTCATTTGCAATAGTTGGTTGATTTCTTAAATTAACATAAAATGTTTTAATTCTTTTAATTGCTTCATCAGATAATGTAGGATTGCAATGTTGTTTTGCGAAGGCAATATATTTTCTTAAAAGTTCTTTAGAAATAATATCATTGTGTGTTGTCTGCTGATGCTCTCTTAAAACGTGTGCAGCAATACTTTCATCACGAGTTTTATCAGGGAGATCTCTTAGGATAAATAAAACGTCAAATCTGTTTAATAAAGATGGAGCTAAATTAACTTGTTTTGCGATCATTTCATGTGGATCGAACCTACCAAATTTTGGATTCGCTGCTGCAAGAACTGCTGTTTGTGCTCTCAGACTTGCCTGAACATTCGCTTTAGAAATTGTAACCGACTGCTGTTCCATAGCTTCGTGCATTGTCGATCTATCATTCTCATCCATTTTTTCTAACTCGTCAATACAAACTAAACCTTTATTGGATAAAACCATCGCACCGGCTTCCAACGCCCAGCCTCTTAAGAATTCATCTTTAACTACAGTCGCAGTAAGACCTGCACCAGAAGTAGATTTACCAGAAACATAACGACCTTTTGGCGCAATTCCGGAAATGAATTTTAACATAACGGATTTCGCTACACCAGGATCACCAACTAGTAAAACGTGTAAGTCTCCTCTTGTCTTTGTTCCATCTGAACGAGATTTTTGAACTCCACCAAATAATTGTAAAGCTAAAGAAGTTTTAATTTCTGGATAACCCCAAACCGAAGGAGCAATACTTGCTGCAAGTTTTTCCATAATCTTCGGATCTGCTGCAAGTTCTCTAATTTCTTGCTCATCTTCTTCAGAAACTTGAATATCATCAAAACTCTCTTCCATCGGAGTAATGCTATTTGCTTCAACTGCTAAATCAAAACGAGTTAAAATTCCACCAGTTTTTGCAGGTAAAGGAACTTCTTTCAAAACACCAATAATATTTACTCTTGCACCAGGGGTTGTTTTTTCTTCCATTTTCGGCTCTACTAAATCTTCTTTCAAAAATACAGTCATTCTTTTTGCCTGCTCTCCACCAGTTAATGCATCTGGAGATTCTTCAATAACTAATCTTTGAGCGTCAACCATTTCTTTATCCAATTCTTTAAATCCACCCCGTCTTCCACAAGAACATCTTGAAGGTTCTCTAAATTTTTCATCAATTTGCAAAACACTTAAAATAGTTCCACAAGCAGGACACTCAAATTTTGCGTTTACAACTCGCGGACGAACTTCAGAAGCTTGACGAACAATCCCTTCAATAGAAATCATAGTATTAAGATTTTTCGATCTTATATTTCTTATTTTCATTACTTGAGAATTTGATAAATTAATAAGACGTACTCGCGGTTCTAAAACTAAACCAGATTCATGTAAAGCAAGTTCTAAAATTTCTAAAGTCTCATCTGGTTTTGTAATTAATCTTTCCGCAAGTTCAGGAGACTGTTCTGAAAGTTCGTTAAAATCTAGTTTTACTACTTTATCTGCTTGTTTTGCAGATTCACCTAATTGCTTTTTTTGAGTGCTAAAAAAACTCTTAGCCTCCATAATCAAATCTTCTTGATTCATTACATCCGGCTTACTCGCAGGCATTTGATCATCATCTTCTATTTCCTCATTTCCAAAGTCTTCGTCCATAAAATAAGCAGTTAGAAGTCATATAAAAAGGTTATTGCACTCGAATATAGTTAAATTACTCACCTAGAATCTGTTGCACAACTAAATCTCCAAATTGAGAAGTTGAGACGACTTTTGAATGTGGAGTATTTTCTCTCTTAAGTTCGGCTGTTCTGAAACCGTGTGCGAAAACAGTATCCATGCCCTTCCAAATATCTCTTGCTGCATATTCCATGTTAAATGACTTATCTAACATAAAAGCGACGCTTCCAATCATCGCGTAAGGATTTGCTTTATTTTGACCAGCAATATCTGGTGCACTACCGTGTGAAGGTTCATAATACGCTTTACCAGTTTCAGGATTTACGCAAGCAGATGGCATTAAACCCAAACTACCGATAATCCCTCCAGCTTGATCTGTGATTATATCTCCCATCATGTTTTCCAAAGCCATAACACCATTATACTGCGTAGGATTAGTACATAATTTCGCAGCTAATGCATCAACTAACTCTTCTTTCATAACAACATCTGGAAAATCATTTTTTACTTCTGCAAAGATAGCATTCCAAAATCTAGAAGTAGCAAGAATATTTGCCTTGTGAATATTCCATAAGGTAGCTTTTCTTTTTTGTGCTTCCTTGAAAGAAGCTCTCGCAAATCGTTCTACTTGATTTCTAGTATATTCACAAACTTCAGAAGAAGAATCTGCAATAAATTTTCCTCCAGCATATCCTTCTTTCTTTTCGCCGAAGTAAATTCCTCCAACTAATTCTCTTAACATCATAATATCAATTCCGCTTTTCAATAATTCAGGTCTGAGCGGAGAAAAATCTGCTAATTCTTTTGGAAGTCTTACGGGTCTAAAACATAAATAAGTATCTAATGCTTCCCTTAAAGGCAAGATAGTTTCAACTTCTAATCTAAATCCTTTTTTTTGTAAATATCTCATGCCTTCAATACTTAATCCTACGGGACCTTTTAATACTGCATCAGCAGACATACAAGCCTCGCGTGTATGATCCGGAAAGCCCCCTTGACCGTCTAAATAAGACTGAGCACCATAGGGTTTTGTATAAAGATTAAATTTGTGACCATATTTTTGAGAAATAGCGCCGAGCACTTTTACTGCTTCTTTAGTAATCTCCGGACCAGAACAATCTCCCGGCAAAACAACTATATTTTTTTCTAAACCCATGCGAATTAATAAAAAATATTATATTTAAACCTGCTTATGTTTTTTCGCATAAAATGAGTAGTAAATTAACTATAGTTTTTCTCTGCGGTTACAAGCTCCTCACTATGAGCCATTCCCGATAGAATAAGTCTTGCTGCCGCATAATCTTTTTTTGTATTTGCACGAATTTCAAAAACAACTTGAGTTGACTCTTTTCTTGCAGAATGATTATATCTTAAAGATACAGCAGTATCTGCAACATAATAAGACAATACAATACCTTCATTTTCAAAATAGCAAGGTAATGGAAGAACTCTATCTGTAACTTTTGCTGTTTTGTCTAATGCATCTCTGATTGCGCCAGATTCCAGCAAACTTATTTTTTGTGTTCTTTTTATCATCTAGCAGTTGACTTTGGGGCGCTTTTTAAACCTTTAGTTAAAAACAAAACTCGGCTTAGCAATTATTTCTTGTTTTTGTCCTGTTGATTTGTAAAGCCCAATAAATCTATCTTTATTGAAAACTGCAATATCTTCATCTTCAGGTACATCTTCAATAATATCGCTGCTAAACAAAGGTTTTCCAGTTAATAATTTCCTGACGCATTCATCTTTTGATGTGATAATAGTTAAAACTTTCTTTATTGCGTCTTCCGCAGGAACAATCATTTTTTCTAAATGTTTTGAATTTCCTTTTTTGTACTCTTCAACTGCTTTTTCAAAATCATAAAGTTTAACTGCCTGGCTTTCATCAAACATTCCTGCTTTTATTCTCCTTAACTCTAACATGTGGGCTCCGCCAATCTTTTCTCCCAAATCTGAACAGAGTTTTCTTATGTATGTTCCACCTTGAACTTCTGAAATAAATAAAAAATCTTTTTTGTTTTCTCCCGCTTCTAAAAGTTCAAACCTAATAATATCTCTTTCTCTTTCCTGCCTTTTTACTCTAGATTTTTTTGGAGGTGTTTGTTTAATAGTACCGATAAAACTTTCATCAATAATTTTTTGAAGTTCATTTATGTCTTGTTCTTTATGCGTGTGCATTATTCCGATGTAAATTTTGTCATGACCTAAAAAAGTACCTGTTAGTTTACATGCTCTTCCCAATGCAATAGGTAGAACCCCAGTAACTTGCGGATCTAGAGTTCCGAAGTGAGAGGTTTTAGTTAACTTAAGTTGTTTTCTCACATAATCAGAAATTGAAAAGGAGGTTGGACCTGTTGGTTTGTCAACTATAATTATTCCGAAATTTAAAAGTTCTTTAATTGATTTCTCCATAAAAGAACGAAATTTACAGAGTTTAAAAGGATTGACAAAACACAATGTTTTTTAAGAAGAGAGCCTAAGATCTATTATGAGTTATTATGAAGAGTTGAGAAAACAAAAAATCGGAAAAGAGATAAGAATTACAAGTCTGATTATTATTTCAATAATATTTATTTGGGGAATTTATTTAGCAATTAATTATGAACATACCCGAGAACATATGGCTTTATATATGCAAGATTATGGTTTGCTTGCAATTTTTATATTTGTTTTTATAGTTGAATTCTTACCTCAAATTTTAAGTCCAGACTATAGTCTTATTTGGGCGATTGGCTTGGGAATGGATGCTTATATGGCAGTAGTAGTCACGATGATTGCTTCTATTTTAGGTTCCATGTCTGCCTTTTTGATAGGATACCATTACGGATTCCATACACTTGCACCTTTTTTTAAAAGAAAAACTGTAGAAGAGACTTTGAAGTTTTGGGATAAACATGGAAAATGGTTTGTGCTTGCTGCAGGAACCGTTCCATTACCAATCCCCTATTTTCCTTTAATATTTGGAGCTTTAAGAATGGATAAAGTAGAATTTATTTTATGGGGAGTAATACCTAGAACATTAGGATTTATTTTAACAGGATTTTTTAGCTATTATGGATTTAATGGATTTTTCGGTTTGATGTAGAAATATTTACGCCTTCATGTAAGCTTTTAGACTTTCTTTTAGCCAATAGAGATCAAACATGCTAAGTGTTTCACCTCGAGGAGTGTGAAGTCCAGAAACGGGGATTCCCATGTCAATCATTGGTAATATTGAATCAAATTGATCAGACATTGTTCCGCTTACTAATCCGGAATCCGGAGTGTGTACGTTTCCAGTTATTTGGAATCTAGACTGTTTATTTGTTCCTGGAAGAGAAGTTGAAAGTACTTTCATTAAACCAGCTACGTGTCTTGGCGATGCCCTTCTTGCTAACCAACTAGAATCATGGGCGTTAATAAATGGACCCCAACCGATTTTTGCACCTTCTAAATAATCTACATTAATAGAATCATCCATCTCTTGATCGCTTAATCCTACATCCGTATCTACAGATAATGCAGGCAATCCACCCAGTAATCCTCTATTGAAATCAAGTGGTAGGTCGAATGTTTTACTTGAGCTATACACTCTCTTTAAAACTTCTTTCGTTGTAGCTTCAAAGAAACCTCTAAACGCTCCCGAACTACTAGTACTACCAATTTCTTCATTTGTTAATCCGAAACCAATAATAGTATTATCTGTTGGTTTTTTTTCTTTACAAATATCTGCAAGTGCTTTATATATTGAAAAAACGCCTGCACGATCATCATGCCCGAACCCCATAAAATCTCCGTCAATCAAACCATTTCTCGGGTTCTGAGATAAGTCTGGATAAGCAAAAACTTCCATTCTGCCAAAGTCCATTGCATTTTTTAATCCAAATAATTTATACAACTCCTTTAAATTTTTTGCACCAACATTTATTTTTAAGTGACTGTGTCCTTTCATTTCTGAAGAATCTTCTGTGTGTACTGAACGCTCTTCAATCTTTCCCCATAAATCTATCTTTTTGCCAATGTCGTTTTCGTTTGCATAAATTCTACCAACAAGATTTACAGGTATACCATACCAATTTTCAGGCCTTATGCCGCCATATGGAAGTGCTTTCAGAGAAACATTTCTTGAGAGATAACTTTTTTCGGCATCAATATTAGTACAGATTGGTTGACTTGCAATTTTTAATGCAGGGACGTCTGTATGAGCCATCGCGATTCTAACGGGTGCACCAGGTTTACCAAGTTTTACAAATGCAAATGCGCTTCCTACTGCACCACTTATCCCCATATCTTTATCATCCATAAAAAGATAACTATCAGACCTTAAGCATTGAACGTACTTTCTGACTGCAGATGAAACATCTGACGAAAGAGGATTCTTTAAAAAAGTAGAATACTCATTAAAAAAATTACCAAGAACATAATCTTGATCCTTCTTTGGCATTCCCTTTCTTGAAAGGTGCGTCCCTTGGAATTCCTTATGGTCCCTACATACGTCAAAAAAACTAGACATGTTTTTATATAAATGAGCCCGTTTAAAAGGATAAATGCCCGTGCAATATATAGTTTCAATTATATACATTCGGAAGACTTTTATATTGTAAAAGATTGAATAATTTATGGTACTTGACTTTGAAGAAAATTTTATGATTACAGAATTGAAGAAGAGAAAACCAAAGAAAGTTTTGGTTCAATTACCGGAAGGCATAAAGACTGAATCCTTGAACATAAAAGAGAAGATTGAAAAGCTCGGAATTGAAGTTATTTTTTCTGGCGAGACTGCTTGGGGTGGATGCTGTGTTGCGGTTGATGAAGCGAAACAATTCAAAGTAGATTTAATTGTACATTTCGGACATTCTGAATTTTTGAAAACTAAATTTCCAGTTTTATATATTGAAATAAAAGATAAACTAGATTTAGAACCAATTTTAAAAAAATCTTTAGATAGTTTGAAAAATTATAAAAAAATAGGATTGAGTTTTGCAGTACAACATAGACACGATTTGAAAAAGATTTTAGATTTCTATAAAGCAAATAAGAGAGAAGTTGTTCTTAGCAAAAAATTAGGATTTGCATTTTATGAAGGACAGGTTATTGGTTGTGAGTATGCTGGTTTGAAAAAGATTGAAAAAGATGTTGAAGCATTTGTAATTGTTGGAAATAGATTCCACTCCGTTGGTGCTGCTTTGGCCCTAGATAAACCAGTTTATCTTTTAGATGTTTACAATAATGAAGTTTCTGAAATGTCTAAATTTAAAGATAAAATAATTAGAGAAAGAGCTATGGCAATTGACAGATTTAAACGAGCACATACAGTCGGAATAATTGCAGAATCTAAATTAGGACAGAAATTTGGAAATTATAAAA
Organism: Candidatus Woesearchaeota archaeon; assembly: GCA_964498295.1. GTDB lineage: Archaea > Nanobdellota > Nanobdellia > Pacearchaeales > GW2011-AR1 > CABMGO01. The sequence goes on from CAZCGJ010000008.1 coordinate 16,433, forward strand.
ATATTATCGATAAGTTCAGAGAAAATGGAAAAAAAGTTCTTTTGATTAGTATGAGTGAAATGACTCCTGAGAAAGTTATGAATTTCTATAATGTAGATGCATTTGTTGAATTAGCTTGTCCAAGAATTGCTGTTGATGATTATTCTAGATATGAAAAACCAATGTTAACTTATCGAGAGGCTTTAGTTGCTCTTGGTGAAAAAACTTGGGAAGAATTATTAGAAGAAGGAATTTTGTAGTTATTAAATCCCGACATTTCTCCAAGGCAGAGAATATCTACCCTCTAAAGCAAAATAATCGGGTTTTAAATTATTCCTAGGAGTAAAAATTAATGTTCCAACTTTTATTTCTGAAGGAGAAAGACTTTGAATTGAAGAAGAAACTGCTTCTACAGTTTGCCCTGTACAAAAAACATCATCCAATAGTAATACTCTCCCCAGATTTTTAGGTAGCTCTTTTACATACTCTTCTCTTACTTGTGGTTTTAAATGCTCTGAATGAACTATAGTAGTATAAGCTTCTACAATCCTTTCTGCCATCGAATCCGGAAGAGAATCTAATGCTTCACAAAAGAATTTTCGCATAATGTTCTTTAGGGGTAATGGTCGTGATGTATCAATAGAAAATACTTCTTGATGAAAAAAATCAGTTGCCCTGGTGATTAAAAAATCAGTTCTTATCCCTGGATGAATAATTGTGTCTGGAGAATAATCTCTTTGAATATTTTCAAATAGACTGATTGTTAATTTTTCTAATTCTGGATATTGCAACTTTATTCTAGTCATTTTAAGGTATAATCTCCGGGCCGAAATATTTTTCGTGTTCTAAATCTTTTGCGGAAATTATTTTTTTATCAATTAAATTTTTTATTTCTGGAAGAACTCTTTTCATTTCATCAATTAAATGCTTGATTGTTTTACAGATTAAATCGTCTCCTTCTTTTGGCCAAAGTTCTGCATTTCTCCAATATAAACATCTCCCGCCGCATAAATCCAAATAAGAACATTTTGAACAACCGGGAACATCAAACTTCTTTAGTTTTTCTGGATTTGAATTTATATCTCCTGCTTCAAAATTCTTTATGCAATTCATAATAGGACAGGCAACTATTTTTCCCGTTGTGGAAATTGCATAACCTGCATGACCTGCCCCACATCTTAATTTTGTTTTTTCTCCTTTAAGCAAAGAATCAATGATTGCGATAAAGGGATATAATTTTATTACATTTCCTTGCGCCATTTCTTTAAGCCAGAAGTTTACCAGCTTTGTTACACTTTTATTATATTCATTAGTAAATTTTGTAATCTTTTCTTTTTCATAATCAAATTTATAGAAACCCAAGTCTAACTGCCAGTGAATAGAATCAAATAATTTTAAGTCTAAGATATTTTTTACTTGTTCGTAAATGTCTGGGAATTCTGACAAGGTCATTCTTGCAACGATTTCACCTTTGTAGCCTTCTTTTCTTGCCTGCTTTAAATTTTTAATAACTAAATCAAAAGTACCTTCTCCACGATTGTAATCTGTTCTTTCTTTATCTCCGTCAATTGAAACCAATATTTTATCTATTTTTTTAAGATACTTTAGAGGAAGTTTGTCCAGTAGTTTTGCATTTGTCTGCATTCTGAAAGGAACATCAATATTATCTATTATTTCTTTTATTTTTTCCATTTCTAGTAAAGGCTCGCCACCATAGAAAACGAGAACTGCGTTTTTGTCTTTTGCCAAAAATGCTTTTAAGTTTTTTATGTTTAATTCGGTTTTATCTGGTTCTGAAAAATCAAACTCAAACTTTTTTTCCAGGCCGTTGTCAAACTCTTTGAAAGATTTATCATAGCAATATTTACATCTAGAGTTACATAAGTTTGTTAATATTATGTGATAGTGCATTAAATCGCCTATTAGATTAAGTTTAAAAATGATTTGGAATAAGGAATAATAATGGATCCATAGTTCAAAGGTAGAATGCTCGCCTCCAGAGCGATTGATTAGGGTTCGATTCCCTATGGGTCCATTTTTTATTATTCAACCAGGCCCTTGAATGTATCTAAAGTTATGAAACCATGCTTCTGTAATAATTCTAACTTATTTCTCATCATTTCTGCTGCTTTGGTATCAGAAGATCTAAGTATTGACTTTATAACCTCTGGCCTATTAAGCACTATCGAGGCAGTTTCTGCTCTGTCCTCCATTTGACTTGTAGCTGCATAGGGAGTAACATAACCTCTGCGCGGAGCAACTAATTCTGAGGTAGATTCATTAAAGGCCGTTATTTTTTCGTTCAGAGCAATCTGTTTCTGCCTATATGCATTAATGAAATTATTTACTTGTTCCGTTTTACTGTTCAGCTTAATCACATCCTCTTCCTTATCGCCTGCAACCATTACAGCCTCTACTGCAGCATCATATTCTTTTTTCATTGCTTGAACTTCTAAAAGACCCGAATCCAACTCTACACGTTCTGCTTCTATTTTTTGGCTTAAAACGTCTCTTTCTTGCGCAACATTTTTCCAAATAAACCCCTCCCTAATTCGCAATGTTTCTTCAGGAGACCCATACTTTTTCATCTTCGCTCCCCATTCTTTTTCCAAATAATGAGATGGAGGTAAATTCTTTATAGAATCCATCTTCGCTTTTATCTCGTCTGCTTCTTTTTGAAATCTTTCAGAGACTTCTGGAAGAGCCATAAAACGAGATACTAATTGCTTTTCGTGTAAACTATTTTTCAAATCAAAATATTCTTTATAATTTTCATTTTTCTCGTCCTTTCCTGAAATTTCGTCTATTCTTCTTTCATGAACGTGTGCACTCTCGTGAATAACAATATGCTCTAGCCCTTGATCTGACAAAGTTTCATCATCCTTTAGATACATTGTTTGATCCCTTACAAAGCCTCTAGAGCCCTCTTGGCCCTTTTTGCATAGAGCATCATAATCTTCCGGACTACATAAAAATATTTTATAAAGGTGTTTTTGTGTTGTATCTGGAAGTTTTTTAAATACTGCTTTTACTTTACCTACATTTTTAGTGTCATGGTAATATAGCGCAGTTGAATAATTTCCTTCGTAAGTTATTGTCTCAGATTGATATTTTGTTTCTAATTCTTTTTCTTTATTGCTCCTCGCTATATCTTCACCACGGATTGTAAAACCCATACTGAACCCCGAACGTGGTTCTTCCTGCGCTTTTAGCTGTCCACCAAAAATTTGTGTAGCTAACATTGTTGGAAGAACTATATTTTTTAAGAAACTTTTTATTTTTCCCATACTAAACTATACTTTTCATTTCATCTATTTCTTTACTAGAGATTGAAGTTCCTGAAAATTTTAGAGAATATAGTAAGGCATCCAAAAGAGTTTTATCTTTTTTATAATCATAGAGCCCATTTTTATAAGTAATGTATACCAACTCTGCAGAACGGATATATTTTAGATCTTTGAACTCTTTCAGATTCTTTTGATTTATATTTATTGGAACGTGAAGCTTTCTTTCCATAATAGCTTTTACATTCTGTGGAGATTCTGTTAAAAGACGAGTGATTCTCTCATCTATTACAATAACACTTTCACAGTTACATAAATTTGCGAAAGCAACACATGAAGCTTCTCCAATCTGAACAATCGGAACAGTTTTCCCATCTGCTTTAACTACCGAGTTTGAAAGATTTAGAATTCTTTGAGTTTCTTTTTCCAAAACATTATTTGCTACAAATTCTGTAGACAGAACTATTGTTTTAGCAGCTAAAAGAGTTTGTACTTTAACAGCCTCTAGTTCATATTTTTTGATTGTTAGTGGCTTGTCAATTATTTCTTTCTTTACCTGCGGAGTTAAAATAAAAACCACATTAGGAAATTTAGTTCTTAATAACTCTAAAGTGTGCAATAATCCATTTAAGGTTAAAGAAATTATAGGACCAGAATCCAATACTGCAAATTTCATTTGAAAAAACTCTCCGCTAGTTTAACTCTTTCTTTAACAGGAATTGCCTCATTCAGATGAGATTCACTAACTGTTGTTTGTCCAATGTATGTTGCTAGGTCCCATAAAGAAACTCCCAAGATAGTTGCAGTCTGCTCAGCAGATAGGCCGTGCTCATACAATTTGAATGCCTTGTTTACCTGGGCTTTATAGAAAATATCTTTGATATAGTTTGAAAGATCTCCTTCAATTTTATTTATAGAATTTCTTATTTTTCCCAAATAGTCCATGAATTTAGTATAGTCTCCAGTCTCAAGACTCAAGATGGCAGCATCCATGTTTTTTATTAAGGCACCATAGAAAATATCCCAGCCTTCTAGCCTTTGATAGTTTTCTCTCTCAACTATTTTTGCTATTGAATATGCTAGGACTGCAACAATAATACTATCCGCATCTTGATAGATCGTAGCTGTATGGATTGTTTGATCAGATAGTAATTTTAACTTGTAAGAATCTTTTTGCTCTAAGGCTTGTCTTGCTTCCCGCATAATTCTAAGAATATTTTCTGCCTCTTGCATCATTTTATCGACCTCTAAATAATAAACAAAGAGGATTATATAAGTGTTTTGGATTAATGCTATAATTCATGAATAGTTCTTAATTTAGAAAGATATTTAAGTGTCGAGTATTCTTAATAGGAATAAGGTGATAAGATGGAATCTAAAAAGAAATCTACTTTCGTATGGATTATTTTTGTTTTATGTGCCATATCTATAATATCAGGAGCTATAGGATTTATTAAAAATCTTATTATGCCGACTGGTTTGTACGGAGGTATTTTGGGAATTGTACTTTTTTTAATAGGAGTAGTTTCTCTAATCATTACTGCTATCTTTACCTATAAACTATATTATTTAACACCTGATGTTTTTAGTTGGACCAACATAGCTTTTGGATATCAAACAGTAAGTACTTTAATCATAGGAGTTATCTCACTGATGAACCTTTTAACGTTCGGGATTGAACAAGATTTACCGGATGAAATGGCTGCAGGAGCAGTGTCTACTATTTTTATAATGACAACGGGATTCATTACAATAGTCTCCTTGGCTATAGTAATTGTCCTTTGGGTTTTCTTTTACAAACATTTGAGAAAGGCCCAGCAAGAAAATACTATGGACTTTAGTTGATTGTGAGAAGTATTTATTAGATATTTAAACCGACACGAATATAAACTTATTTTTCTTTTAGATATTATGAAAATATTATTAGATACAAATTTTTTGTTGACATGTGCAAAACAGAAAGTAGATTTTGCTAGCCTTATTGCTGAACAGGTCGATGAGCGGCTTGAATGGATTGTTCCTGAAGAAGTTATTGCAGAACTTGAAGACTTAGCTACTAGAAAAGAAATGAAAGGTAAAGATAAAGATGCTGCAAAACTAGCCCTTATTTTGATTAAGAATCAAGGTTACGAATCTGTGAGACTAAATAATAAAAACGTAGATGTTGGAATTGCAGATTTTATTAGAGGAAAAATTATTGCACTAGCAACGCTAGATAAGGGTTTGAAAAAAAGAGTAGATAATACATTGATTGTTATATCTGATAAAAGACAGGTGCAGATTGTTAATTAACAGCGAGGAAAAAAGGAGTTCTTGGAAAAGTTTTGTAAGCGCAAGCTTTAAAAATGAACTTTTTCTATTAAAACCATGTTCTATTTAGTTGAAGTTGAGGACTTTGTAAGAGTAGAGCCAAAATTGTTTGGCCTTAAAACAGCAGATGCTGTAAAAGAACAGTTGCACGCGAGCTATTCAAATTTTCAAGACAGAGAATTAGGAACTGTTGTTGATGTTTTAGAAGTTTTATCCGTCGATGATGGTATTATTATCCCAGGTGATGGAGCTGCATATTACAAATCTAAGTTCAAAATAATTGTTTTCAAGCCAGAATTACAAGAAATTGTATATGGTAAGATTGAAGAAATTACAAACTTCGGCGCATTTATTGATATGGGCGTTTTAAGAGGTATGATACATATTTCCCAAACTATGGATGACTTCGTTTCATTCTCAAAGACTGGAAATCTTACTGGTAAAGATGGAAAGAGATCTTTGAATGTAGGCGATGAATGTATGGCAAGAATTGTTGCAATCTCTTATAAGGGCGAAGAACCAAAAGTAGGTTTAACAATGAGACAACCAGGATTAGGAAAATTAGACTGGATTTCTGGAGATAAGGAAAAAGCTAAAAAGGCTGCAAAGAAATCATCTGATGGAGAATCAAAAGAAGCTAAACCTAAAAAGGAGAAAAAGAAATAATGGCAAAAGAAAAAGCTTGTGTTAAATGCAAGACAATATATACTGGAGAAAAATGTACAAACTGTGGAGAAACTGCAGGAATAGATAGCTTTAAAGGCGAAGCTGTTGTTTTCAACGCTGAGAAGTCAATCATTGCTCATAATATCGGAATTAAATCAAACGGCAGATTTGCTGTAAAAATCAAATAAAATGGAATCAAAAACAATAAAAGAAAATAAGAATCTATCTTTGAATAGAACAGAGTATATCTTAGAGATTAAATCTGAAAAGAATCCTTCTAAAGCAGATGTTGTTGCTTTGTTGAAAAGTGATGCTGAATTAACAGTAGTTAGAAAAATTGATGGTAGTTTTGGTAAAGACACATTTGCAATTGATGCAGTTGTTTACAATACTGCTGCTGATAAAACTAGAGTAGAAACAATCCCGAGAAAAGTTAGAAAAAAAGCAGTTGCAGAAGCAAAGAAAGCTGCAGCAGATGCAAGAGCAGCTGGAGGAGCTAAGTAATAATGGCAATAAAATCAAAAATAAAAGGTAAGAAGAAACATAA
>CAZCGJ010000009.1:0-12275 GCA_964498295.1 Candidatus Woesearchaeota archaeon
TTTTCTCTTTTCTTAGCGTCCTCGCCTAGAAAATCTTGAAAACCCTTTACTGTTTCACTGCTCATTTTAATTTATTAATTTATTATAGTTTAATAATGTTTTTAAAAATTTAAAGAGTTGTAACTATGCGTTTTAAAACAAAAGTACTCACTAAACATTTTTCCATATCACATGCAGGAGATGATTTCATCCAAGATCCTCCAAGATAAATCCTCGGACTACCGCCACTTATTCGTGCCTTTTCATCAGCCAAATCATACTGTAATCTGCCTATCCTATAGTCGCAATTATTACACATTTCTTCCTGACTATTAGATAAACCTGTGGGAATAATATTATATTTACTTGATATTTTAATAGTTTCATCAAAAAGCCTACTTTCCATAATGACCTCCTCTCAATGAAAGTTTACACTGAGCTAAAAAATTATTTTTTCTAACAATGAATAAAATCGGAATTATTCATTCCGATTAGAATATTAAGGGCGGAAGAACAGCTTGAAACTGTCCATACACCTTCTCCGTAAGCTTCGAAGGCGGAAGAAGGGAATTGAACCCTCGTCTCACGAGCCACAGTCGCGCATTCTACCATTGAACTACAACCGCCATAGACTAAGTTTAAATTAGAATTGAATATATTTGAAAAAGTAGAGTAGCGACTAGTAGAAATCCTAAATGTGCCGATAACTCCGTGCTACCATATTAATTTTAAGAATGAATGGTTTAAATAATTTCCGGTTTCTAGAAAATTTAAGGGCATTTTATGTAGAATAATTTATCTTTTGGAGGATTCGGATAACACTCGTGTTTTGTGTAAGTTCTCATGTAATCATCATAAGTATAATAATATTCTTTTCCGTTACCATAATCATAGGGTCTCGAATTATGCCTGTTGTAATCTCTATCAGAAATATAGGAAGAGTCATAATAGGCATTTCTATAAGTTCTCTCATTTAGAGATTCTTGATAAGCTCTTGTTGCACGATAGCTATATCCTTCTCTATAATCATAAACAGGAAACCTATCTTCGTTTTCCCAATATTTGGAATCATATTTGTCTGAATAATCAACGTTTCTAAGGATAAATATTACGTCATCTCCATTTCTTAAAGAGTAATCATTGTCCAAGTCGTTATATTCATTAGATCTACAAGCAAAAACTAATTGGGTAGTTGAAACTAATAAAAACAAGCCTACTAATAAAAATAATAATTTGTTGTTTTTCATGTAAATATTAGTCTTTTTGTGTTTATAAAATGTCATGCTGTTTTTCGTCACTGGATTGTCCTAAATTTAAAAGGTGGGCCGAAGGCCCGTGAAACCTTCGACCCTGCCATTCCTACAAAGGGAATGACTGTGATTTTATTTGGAGATTTTAAGAGATTTTAAAGTTTTGTTTTATAATTTTAGGAAAGATATAAATACTAGCGTGATATTCGCTGGTTATGAAAAGAGGATTAACCTTAATTTTAGCAGGATTACTTACTTTAGGCGTGCAAGCGCAACAAGCCACACCAGAGATAGAAAATCCAGAAATTGCTGCAAAAAAAAGAGCAGAGGAAGTACAAAAAAGAAAGTTAGCGCAAATGGAAGCAGAATATTTTGAATCTGCTGCAAACGGATATTTGGAATCTGCGAACAATAAATATGAAATGGCTATAAACTACCATGGTTCTGCAGACCAGATAGCCAAAGGAATTGAAAATCTTACGGAAACTAATTATCCGGCTGCCTGTATTAAGATAGGGGATAAAAAAAGAGAAGCAGGAAGACTAGAGAAACAAATAGGGAATAATTTACTGCGAGCAGGAGATTGTTTAGATAAGGCTTATGCTGCTTGGGAAAATCTTGGACAAAACAGAATCTCCATTAAAAATAGAAGAGATGGTTTGGCAAACTATTTGGTTTATTTTAAGCTGTCTAGAGAGTCGTATGAAACTGCTAAAAAATATTTTATAGAAGCAAAAGATAAAGATAAAGAAGATAAAGTTACGGAGCTAATGGCAAGTGAAGATGAACAAACAGCCACAATATATAGTACAATAAGAAAAGGAAACTAAACGTCTTCATCAAAAATTCTAAAACTTTCTGAAGACAAAAGTCGGTGGTTCCAGTTCCAGGCATTTTCTTTTGTTTTTGAAATAAGATTCTTACCTGCTTTTTTAACATGATAACCTGCGACTTTTGTTTTTTCATGTGTTCTTAAAATATGTATTGATCTGTTTGTATGAAAAGCAACCGAATCAAAAAAATCCTTTAGTGAAGAAAAAAATTTGCTTATGGAAATCGTTACTTTTGTTATATGATATTTCATGTCAACCTCTATTTTTTTATTGAAACTCTTTTTAAAAATCTTATCTAGTTATTATTTCTATTCCATCTCGATGTTTCAAAATATGCTCTTTTCCTACTGCTTGCTTTGTTCTTGCATCAATTGCTTTGACAAAATTGTTTCCTAAATCTGAATGGATTCTAAAAGCAAAGTCTAAAGCTGTCGATCCGTCTGGAATTAAAAAGCAGTCAGGTAAAATATTGCCCTTTGAATCTGCAAGTTTATGTGCTCCTGCTGGGAAAACTGCAATATATTTCAAAAGTTTGAAAACTGTTGCATCTAGAATTTCTTGAACTCCTGTTCCAAATTCATATTTAGCTAAAATATTTTCTTTTATAGATTTCAAAGCTACTTTTTGTTTATCGTTAAGTTTTTCTTCGTGTAATTTGAAATCTTTTTCTCCAGGAGTATAATCAACCATACCAGCTTTTGCCGCCTGTCTTAAAGAGAGTTCAAAATCTGCGGAGCAGGGTACAATTAGAAGATTTGGAAATTCTGCCTTTATTTTGTTATACCACTCTAGACCGCTCGGTTTGTCAATTTTATTCGCTGCAATAATCATAGGTTTTGTAGAATGTCTTATCTCATGTGCAAATTTTCTCAAGTCTTCATTAGTCCATAAAGTTGCTTTCAAAGGATCAAGATTTAATTTTCTAATTGTTGCTTTAACGTCATCTTCTGTTACATTTAAACCTGAAAACTGTTTTGCAACTGCTTTAGCCAGATCTGTTTTTTCAATTGCAAGTTTTCTTATTAAAGGACCCCAAACTTTATTTAAAATACCTAAATACCATAAATCTAATTCGTTTTCAAGCATAGCAATATCTTTCAAAGGATTTCCTTTGTCAGGAGTACACTCTTTTCCTTCTGCATCAGTTGTTGCTGAAACATCGACAATATGAATAAATGCATCTGCTCTGGATAAATCGTTTAAGAATTGATTACCCAGTCCTTTTCCTTCAGAAGCACCTTCGATTAAACCTGCAACATCCATTAATTCTACTGGGACGAATCTCGTTTCACCATTGCAGTTTCCAGTTCTAGGATTACATTTTGTGTTGAAATCCTTACATAGACATTTTACTCTAACGTAACCTACACCCGTATTTGGTTTGATTGTTGCGAATGGATATGCTGCAATTAAAACATCCATAAGCGTAGCTGCTTTGAAAAAAGTTGATTTTCCACATGAAGGTTTGCCTACTAGTCCAATTAACATATATTTAGCATAAAAAGAGAGTTTTTAAGATTTTGTAAATAAAAATGAGCCCACCAAGATTTGAACTTGGGACCCCCGCCTTCCTTAGATTTCCGAGGAAATTCTGTTTCTAACGAAACAAACTCATATAAGAGCGGTGCTCTACCAGGCTAAGCTATGGGCTCATCTTTAGTTTCTAGAGAATTAAGGGTTTTAAAAGATTTGTTATATTTTCTATTTTCCCTCACCTTTAAATAGTCCAAAAACTAGAGATTATTAATGGCAAAAAAACAGACTAAACCTGTTGCAAAGGGAAGTGATGACCGAAAGTTGTTCGCTTTTTTAGCAACATTTCTTAGCATTGTTGGATTTGTAATTGCCTTTGTAACTAAAAAAGATGATAGATATGTTATGTTTTATGCAAAACAATCTCTTGTTATTTTTATAGTTGCAATTATTGGTGCAGTTATTAATTCTATCCTCGTATGGATACCTCTCTTCGGATGGGCTGTTGCAGCAATTATAAACTTATTTGTCCTGATATTATGGATATTAAGTTGGGTTAATGCATTAAGCGATGAAGAAAAGGATACTCCTATCGTCGGACAATACGCTAAAAGTTTTAACTTTTAATTAAGTTGGACTATTTTACTTTTTCTTTCTTTTTTTATTTTCCAAAAAAATCTCTGAACAGTGCCTCCATACCTATAGGCATAGAATTACCACAGAAGAGGCGAGTTGCTGCTGCAAGTTCAGGAGAAACTTGTTCTATAGTTCTTAAAAAATCTTGATAAAAATTGTTGTAGAATTCATAAGAATTATCTCTAGTTGTTGGTTTTTGAATCTCAGGATTAATTCTTTCAGAAAGACCCCTGTATGCTTCAGAAACGGCTATAAATTCTATTCTTGATTCAGACTCTCTTCCCGGATTGTGGTCTGGATGCCATTGTTGCGCAAGAGACCTATATGCTTGTTTTAACTCTTGTTCAGAAGCAGTTTCAGAAACACCTAATCTTTGATAGAATTCTTTTATTTCAGAAGGCTTCATTATTTCTTACAAAGAGCGAGTGCGTAAGAGTTATCTGGAGAAATGTAGAACTTTACGTCACTGAAATACATTTTTAAGAATCCAATAAAATCTTCCTTTTTGTAATGATATGAAACTGAAACAATAATTCTGTCGCCTTTATTAAACATTACTTCTTTATCTTGGAACTTTACAAGTTTATCTTTATTCAAAGCGTAAAATAATTCTACTCTAGAATTCTTGAATCTAGTACCAAAGGAAATTTCGCTTCTATCCAAACCTAATTGTAAAGGAATATGGCCTAAGAAAGTGTCTACGTAATCATTAGTGTATGATTCTAATAATTGCTCATTATCTTTTGTGGACAATCCATTTCCAATAATCAAGTAATCTCCTTCTTTCATACCGCTTCTAACTTCGTAAAGTAATTCGTTTATCTCAAAGTTACCAAGTGTGTTTCCAAGTAAAAGATAAAGATTCTGTTTGAATTCTTCAATTCTTAAAAGGTGAGCAATGTTTTCAATGTTTTCAAAATCAGAAATGTTCCACTTGAATTCTACAACCTCTCCGATGTTTGTTTGTTTGAATCTTTCAAGTGCTTTCTGAACCATATAACCGCTGATATCAATAGGACAATATCTCATCTTTACTTTGCCCCTAAGATTTTGTAAGAATAAAAGTGCTTTTTTTCCGTCACCGCAACCAAGATCTACTATATTCATTGCTTTTCCACCAATTATTGAAAGAATGTCTTTTAAATTATCTTGAATTAGATTAGTTTCTTTTTGAATAATTTCTTCACGGTAGCTTTCATCTTTCTCCAAATCTAAGAATGCTTGGGCTTGTTCAGGAGTCAAATACCATAATTTTGAATCGGCGATGTTCCATACTCGCGTCTTACCTTCTAAAGAATAGCCTCTCTTAATCAATTCCTTGAAAATCAAATCATTGATTACCGGCTTGGCGTCTGAGGGTTTTTGTTCCTGTGCCATATTTTAAGAGGGAAAACAGCCTTTTTAATACTTTTTATTTTAGAATATAGAGATTAAGTAACTAAGATAGATACGCTCCCACCTGTTCGCAAAATGCACCTCACAAAAAAGATAAGCTCTAAAAAAGTTTTGCTCGGAGCGTTTCGCTCAATTCGAACCGTTCGAATCCTAATCAATAATACGCTCCCACCGGGATTCGAACCCGGGTTACCGCCGTGAAAGGGCGGTGTCCTTGGCCTCTAGACTATAGGAGCAGAGGTGCATTAACACTTAATTTAATCGGGCAAAATTCATTTTTAAAACTTCCTAATTTGGATTAAAAAATTATTTCTTCTTTTTTGAAGGTTTTGATTTCTTTGAAGACTTCTTTTCTACCTTTTCGACTTTCTTTTCTTCAGATTGACCCATACTTATTTGGACTGGTTGAATAGGATTGGAAGGTTTTTGCATGGCTTGTTGATATCTTTGCAACTGTTGACTAAGTTGCTGAACCTGCATTCTAGCAATTTTAGCTACATCATCATATTTGTGTAATCTTCCCGCCATATCATTAGCAAACATTGTTGCTTCTTGACAATTGAATTCAATATCATTAGGATTAATAATCTCGATTGAAGAAGGCATAAAATCAAAGACTAAATCCATCAATTTAGCCATACCAATAACTTCTACTTCAACTTCTCCAAAACAAGTGTAAATGTCTTTTTCTGTTTCAATTAATCTAGGTTCTGCAATCTTGGAAGAAATTAATTTCACGTCTTTAATATGGTTTAATTTGTCTAAGTGTATTTTTAGAGAATTCTCTAAGTATTCTGGAGGCCTGCCTGCCACCTCAATAATCATCATTGCCGTAATCTTTTGTTCTCTCATGTTTTTCAAAAAGTAAAAATATAGTCACTACAAGCAAAAAAATAATGAACGCATAGATAGAATATTTTCTAATTTGTTCACTTCTTGACTCGTAAACTATTTTTTCTTCTTTAGTTTTAGTATCTGAATTTAAGTTTATAATGCTTTCTGTCTGCACTGCTTCAAGAGTATTCTGAGATTCGATACTGGTTTCTTCTATTACTCTGGAAGTAAATTTATCTTCTGTCAATACCTGTTCAGAATCTTCTTCCGATACTCGGGGTTGATTTACAGGCTCTCCTTTTGAATAGGTTTCTGAACCTATACAGGCAAGGCCTTGTTCTTTTATTTTCGCTAATCTAGCGGGGCCGATATCTTTTGCCTTGTCTAAATCGTCAACCGAAGAATATGGTCTTGCATCTACGATATATTGAGCTCTTGCAGGACCTATGTCCGTTAACTTATCTAACTCAGAAATAGACGCAACGTTTATGTCTACCTGCCCAGAGTTACATTGAGAACTGCAGAATGAAAAAAAGAAAATTGCTGAAAGGAAAAATGCAACGAACCTCATTAATTTAATTAGAGATTACGAGTATAAAAGTATTCCGATTGCAACAGAAGCGTTCATTAAAAACCATAATAAATAGGTTAGAGCTATCGGTTTTTCTTTGTGAATAAGCCCATATGTTAACCAAAATAAATTGAAAAATGCCCAAAGAGACCATGAAGTAATAGATAGACCTTCAACAGCGCGATTTACATAAACATTCCAAACCTGAGGAATAGCAGTAAGAGGACCGATAATAGCAATTGCTAAAACTAGTTTATCGAAAAGTCTAACCCAAAATCTTTTACTAGGATACTCTTCTAATTTTTTAGTAATCTTCTTTCTTTTACTTATGTGTTGTGGCCCTATAAAATTCATAAAAATTTATCTCCAAATTTATCTTTGAAATTCAAGTATTTAATCTTTCCTCTTGACTCTTCATCTTTCTCGCTTATCCAGATTTCGTTGAAAATTTTATTTTGCAATAGAAAAGCACATTTTTCTTTTTCCTCTCTCGATAATGTTCCGTTTAATTTTGATTCTACACCAATAACGTTGTAAGTCCTTTCTCCCACTAATTGGAATGCAATAAAATCTGGAAAGCCAGTACCTAAAGTCATAGCTTTTGAAAAAGGATTAAACTTTCTTTTTGCAGGAATAACTTTTTTTGTTTCTAAATCAATATTGTTAGGCCATTTTGCGACAGTCCAACCCTTGCTTTCTAAATCTTTTCTTACTTTTAATTCAAAATCCCCTCCTGCCCTACGAGATTTTTTTCCTTTTTCAATCTCAGATTTCTTCTTTACCTGAGGAATTCCTTGATCATTCCATTGGGTTTCATAGTCTTCACTAGAAGCTTTTTTTACCAATTCCAGAATTTCCTCTTTATGTTCGCTCTCTTTTTCCATAAAAGAATTAATTTAAAGTATCTTTTAAGGTTTGTTATAAAATTAATTGAAAGGGTGCTGGCCGCCAATACAAAAACTGCAAAGGTTTTCTCGCTTTATTCCGCATCTTTCAAATGCTCTAAACATAGCACCGACAGATAAGAATCTAACTTCGGCACCTATTTCTTTAGAAATATCTTCGTCACTTCTGTTTGTAGACTTTAACTTATCCCTTACAATAAAATCGTCTTCTGGAGGCATGTCTACGCCCCACATGCAGCCCCTAGGAACTCCATCACTACCAATTATTCCAATTCTAGGAGTATAGTTTAATAGGTAAACTTTCTTCGCGCCAGCTTTTTCTAATAATTCTCTAGCGTACTTTGAATTATTTCCTCTAATTGTGCTGTCATCTACAACTACTACTGTTTTTCCTGAAATAACTTTGTCTGCACTCGGAAGAAGATTAAGGTTAGATCTTATAGAATCATTCCTATCTTCTTTAGTTGTTCCTTGAAATGCTCGTTCTCCTCGCATTTTATAAAATAAAGGTCTAAAGGATTCTTCTTTTCCTAATGCCTTTGCATAACTTCTCGCAGCTGCCTCCGGACAACGAGGTAAAAAACTGATTATATCTGCTTTTATGTTTCCGAATTCTTCAGCCAAAACTATCCCAAGTTCTTGACGTAAACGTAGAACACTTAGCCCATTTATAATAGACTGTGCGGAGGAAATATAATTCCATTCAAAGAAGCAATGTTTATGCTGCTTATTTTCTTCAACAGGTAATTTACGATAGCCACCGTGTGCAGCTAGATAATAAATTACTCCACTGTCCAAATCTTCTAAATGAATTGCCCCGTTTTCTGTAAGAGCAATATTTTCAGAAGCTGCACAATATTTTCCATCTTTAAATCCTAAACAACCAGGCTTTACAGCATGTTTATCTCTTACAACAATAACTTCATTTTTTGACTTATCTGCAATTGCCAAAGTGTATGAGCCATCTATTTTCTTTACTAAATCTTTTTCTCCATTCTTCAAATAATATTTCAGAAGTATTTTCGTATCACATTCTGAATTAGGATTTAATTTTTTGGAAAAATTTACTTGACCATTATGAATTGCCACAGCTTGACAATCTCTAATCAAAATGTGATCTCCTCGATTTTCAATATTACCTCCGATTACATGCGGATGTGCGTCTTCCAAAATCTTATCTTCTCTGCCCTTAGTTGCATAACGTACATGTGCTCCAAAAGTATGATACAATGAAGCTGGAAAAATCTTATGTAAATCAATTAAGTCTACTTTTGTAACTCCTCCTTTCCATTTAATAACATCAATCCTGTTTTTGCCAAATGCAAAAATACCGCAGGCTTCTCGCCCTCTATGCTGTAAAGATTTTATAAAAGAATAAGCATCATGCAAAGTATGAGTTACACATAAACCACATTTACTTTGAATTATATCCTCGCTCATAAAATTCATAAAAAAATTAGCATTATAAGTATTGCTATATTGCAAAATATTGTTAAACGTCTCTTGCTAGAAGAGTATGTCGGTTGTTTGCTTTTGCACGAACCTCTGCTTTTTTAATATCTTCAGAAACTTTCTTTTCTAATTCTTCTATAAATTCTTCAGAAACTGCAAATTCGGATGATTCTTTGATATTAGTTTTTACTAGAAGATTTTTTACCATTAGACTTTTTTTCTGGAGCTTTAACTTCTTCAACCTTTTCTTCTTTATCCTCTTCAGGCCTCATTAAAGGGAAAATAACTATTTCTCTTATTGGCCGATTCATTAAGAATGCAAAAAGTCTTTCTGAAACGCCAAAACCGCAAGCAGGAGGCATCCCATATTTTAATGCTTCAACGAATGTTTCATCGTGCTCTTGAGCTTCTGTATCTCCAGCATCTTTCAAACTTCTTTGTCTCTTAAATCTGTCTTCCTGGTCTTGAGGATCATTCAATTCTGAATAACCATTTCCTACCTCTGAACCTGCAATAATAATTTGGAATTGTTCTACTTTTCTAGGATCTTCTCTTGAACGTTTTGCCAAAGGAGCAAGTTCTACTGGTTGACCTACTAAAAATCCAGGACCTGAAATTTGTTTTCTGCAAACTTTCCAAAGAATATCTACCAATCTCCACTTATCAACTTTAGGATCAAATTCTACTTTTAATTCTTTTAATCTTTTCTGGATGTCTTCTTTTTCCGCTTTGTAAATGCTTACTCCTGTTTTTTCCTTAATTAATGTTTCATAATCATAAACTTCCCATTTTTTGCCGAAGTCAACTTCATAACCTCTGCAAGTAAATTTGTAAGTTCCCAAAACAGCCATTATAAGCTCTTTATATAATTCTTCTGTCAATTTCATTCCATCTTTATAATCTGCATAGGCCCAATAAAATTCAAATTGAGAATAGTCTTGTAAGTGTTCTGCATCCATACCTTCGTTTCTGAATTGCCTTCCAATTTCGAAAGTTTTTTCATAACCTGCAACTAAAAGTTTTTTCTGCCATATTTCACCCATTGAAATTCTTAAGAAAACATCTAAATCTAAAGCATTGTGGTGTGTTCTAAATGGTGTTGCTGCTGCACCGCCCGCTGCATTTTCTAGAACCGGTGTTTCAACTTCTAAAAATCCTCTCGATAGCAAAAAATTTCTAATTGTACTCCAAAACTTTTGTTTTTTAATAAAAATATCTTTTACTTCTGGATTCATAATAATGTCTAAATATCTTCTCCTTAATTTTTCTTCTTCATCTTTTAATCCGTGAACTTTGTCTGGAAGTGGAAGAACAGATTTTGTTAGCAAGTCTAACTCTTTAACCAATACCGAAACTTCTCCAGTCTTTGTTTTCATAGGATGGCCCTTTACGCCAATAATATCTCCCGAGTCAATATAGTTATTGAATAATTCCATAAACTTTTCAGGAGTCTTTTCGGACTGTAAAACTACTTGAATATTTCCTTTAAGATCTTGAATTTTTGCAAATGCTAATTTTCCAAAACTTCTCAAAAACATAACTCTACCAGCAACTAAAACTTCTTCTTTAGAAATATCCTCATTTTTCAAATCCGAATATTTTGACTGAATATAGACGCTAAAGTCTCTTTTCTCATGGCCTTCAAATTTGTAAGAATAGGCTAATATTTTTTTTTCAGCTAGCTCACTAATTTTCCTTTTTCGTTCATTTATTATTTCATCTTCTCGTCCCATAAAGTATCCTAGAAATAAGCATTATTAAACATTTTGTTCTAAAATCTCATAATTGAAAAATCTTTAAATTCTCCAGACCACTTCTTTTCTTCAGGTTTTATATCTCTAATTTGCGCATGTGGCGGGCCTTTTTTAAGAATATTGTACATTTCCTCAATTTTATCTTTCTCGCCCTCAACCATTACTTCTACATTACTACTTTCTAGATTTCGAACATATCCTCTAAGTCCAAGTTCGTCAGCTTTGTCTTTGCAAAACTGCCTAAAGAAAACACCTTGAACAGTCCCATTCACTGTAAATTTTACCGCTTTTTTTGTCATATTAACTAAAATGATAAAGAGTTTATAAGATTAAGCATTGAGAGGATAATTAAATTCCAGAACATCTGCTGGATTTGAGTAACCTGCTGCATCGCCCGCATCTGGGTTGATTAATTTTGCTCCTAAGTGAGAATATTCTCTTTGAAGAGTCTCACGATCCCTAGATGAAAGATGCTCCGCATTATACCTTACAATCCTAAGAGAGTTGTTATGAAATTCAGCAGACAATAATGCATTAATCTTCAATCTTTCTCTGTCTAATAAATCACTAAGATCTCCTGTTCTTCTCAAAGCCGCAAGAGTGATGGGGTTTACCTTACTCATATTATTATAAAATAAACATATTATTTAAGCATTATTGTTCTTGTCTGTCAAGTTCGTTATGAACTATTGTCAAAACTTGAGAAGCAAAAAGCATTTTTGGAGAAACCGTTACTTTGTCAATACGTTTTAGTAAGTGCCTCTTATCGTCTGGAAAACCATCTTGGTCGCCCAAAATAAAAACTTCGTCGCCCTTTAACTTTAAATCTCGAATATCTTCTCCTTTTTTATCTAACAAATAAACATTTTTTCCTTTTTCTGCAAGTTCCTCTACTAGCGCTTCAAAAGATTTTTTCTCAACAAAACAACCAGGAACAGGATTTACAATTTTTCCTTTTTCTTTAGGTGCCTTGAACAGAATTCTTTTAATCAAACCAGCAACATCTTTTTTAGATATTGGAAGCTCTGGATCGTATTGCATTAAAATATGTAACGGAGCATTCGGAGGACCATCAAAAATTAAATGCATTTTAACGTCTTTTCTAATATCATGTGAAAGAAAAAATGCTGAGATTAGAACATTAATTGCAATATCAAGTCTTCCAGCTTGCATGAGATCATCTTTGATGAAGT
>CAZCGJ010000009.1:12285-22754 GCA_964498295.1 Candidatus Woesearchaeota archaeon
ACTGCTGATTTTGAATAATATACGAATTCTGCCATTTTTATAATAGTTAAAGAGAAGTTATAAAGTTTTACTTATCTTTAATAGATAGATAAACAACGATAACCTTTAAAAGAACATTACCTCCCAAGTAGGATGTTCAATAAGAGATGGTCTATAACTTATTTTGAGTATGGATTTTTTGTTGCTGCAGTACTTTCTGTAATTACTCTTCTCGCAACTTTTATCGCCCCACATACTACTGGAAGATTAATTTATCTTTTCTTTTATTACCTATTTGTTAATTTACTTCTCTTGCTCTCTTTTGCTTTTATAGCTAATAGGCTTCACTGGACAAGAGGCGGCACAATAAGCAAAACTATTTTTGTATTAGCTACAGCATGTTACTCTTTTTTTTATGTAATGTCTTCTTTTAGCTTTATTAAAACAGGACAAGCAATTCGTTCACAAAGTATTATGTTTACAATAAAAATAAATCCTGTTGCAACAACTATTTTGATTATTGCATCATTTATTTTAATAATTAGTGCAGTTGTTTTTTTATTAAACAAAAAGATACATTTTGTAGAAGTTAAGAGCAATAGGGCTTTATGGAGTAAAAGGATTGCACTATCTTCTCTGATTATACTTATAATTTTTAGTTTTGTTATTTCTCCAAATCTAAATTTTGAAAATAAAATTGTTAAGATGTATAATTCTGGAGATGCAATATTGTGGAATACAAAACCTATGCAAAATGAAGCTATTCTAGAAAAAATACAAAATATAACAAATCCTAATGTCGTTTTTATTTTATTAGAATCAGTAAGTGCAGAGCGGCTTTCTTCATATGGATATTATAGAAATGTTACTCCAAATATAGATTCTTTTGCGGAAAAAGGAATTGTCTTTAGAAATGCATATACTACTGCAACTCACTCAGACTATGCCCAACCAGCATATTTGTCTTCTAATTATGTTTTAGAAAACAATTATAGAAATTTATTTTCAGTGCAAAAAAATCAGAATGCAGTATGGCAAATATTCGATTCATTAGGCTACAAAACTTATTATTTTTCATCACAAGATGACAGATGGGCAGATATGGGTAATTATTTTAATTATAGTTCTTTAGACATGTATTGGTACTCACTTACAGACAATACTACTGATTATGGTATGGGCCTAGGTAAAAAAGATTACGACCATAAAACAATTGAGGCAGCAATTGAAAATATAAATAAATCAAATATGGTTTGTTCAGAAATTTTTAATGAAACTTTAAATCAAAGCAAAATTACATGCAATGTAGCAATACAATCTCCTTTGTTTGTTTATTTTAATTTACAAGCAACGCACCAACCACTTAGCTATCCTACTAATTATTCCTAT
Source organism: Candidatus Woesearchaeota archaeon (assembly GCA_964498295.1). Taxonomy (GTDB): domain Archaea; phylum Nanobdellota; class Nanobdellia; order Pacearchaeales; family GW2011-AR1; genus CABMGO01. The sequence goes on from CAZCGJ010000009.1 coordinate 13,654, forward strand.
TTCTTGCCAGATGCAGGTTCTTTGTTTGACTCGTCTGAAGAAAGTCTTGAAATAGAAGTCAATAAATATGATAATTCATTAAAATATGTAGACTTTCAAATAGGAAGAATAAGAGATTATTTTGAAAGCATAGGTCAACTTAATAATACTCTCTTTGTAATAACCTCCGACCATGGACATGATTTCTATAATAAACATGAAATTTCCGGACATGGACTGAGTATTTATGAAGATGAAATAAAAGTACCTTTAATAATTTATTTTCCAACATTAGAAAAAAAAGAAATAACAGAGAGAGAAAGCCATATAGATGTTCTACCGACAATACTAAATATTCTTAGTAAAAATATATCTAGAGAATTTAGAGGTAAAGTAATGAGTAAAGAAAACAGATTTTTCTTTTATGCTCAGAACCATATGTATTTGATAGGGATGATAGAAGGAAACACAAAAGTAATTATTGATTTAAATAGAAATCTTGCCGAAGTGTATGATCTGTCAACTGATCCAAATGAAGAAAATAATTTAGTTTATGAAAAAAATTATAATGAGCAGATCCTAACTCTTTTAATGTGGCATTATTGTCAATTGAACTATTTTAGTTTAGATGAAAAACCAGAAAGAATGAAACAATATTGCGAAGTTTTTGGTTAGAATCCTTTTTTATTTTTTAAAAATTTAAATAATTTTTCAGACATCTGAGGTTTTGGATTTTCTTTTGTTCCGACATTTACATATCTATAAGGTAAATCTAAATATCTGAATTCCCCCATCTTTAGTTCTGGATCATCTACAAAATTAATTTCTTCAAATTTCTTTCCATCTAAAATTAACTTTGTTGTTAAGACAGCATTATCAGTAGACATTTGCCTATCCCCTATATGTCTTTTTTCTACGTTAGGCATAAAAACAGAAAGTTCAGGACCTGTTCTTTTTCTAGGAGGATGATCACCCAAAATTCCTCCGAATACAAAATATTCAAATTTTTTTGAGTCTCCAGGTTTTAAAATTTCTTTTGCTTCTGGATCTAAAATACATATTTTTCTCTCATCAATTCCTAATTCAAATATTCTTTTCTTCTCAGTTTTCCCGATAGAATCTAGAAATGCGTTCTTTCTTTTAATATTTGTAAATAAAAGATTTGATTTTCCAACTATCTTAGACATATTTTCATATTCAAATTTACACCATTTCCAAAGTTGAGGTTCAAGATGTTCTATTACAAAGATATTTTTCATAAATTTAAATAGATATTTGCATTTTTAAAGATATTAGTCACAGATAATTCCTGTCGCGCCGTAAAGTAATGCTCCCGGCTCTTGCTTAAGTACATAACGTTTTGCCCATTTTGCTTTACGCCACATACTTAATAAAGAATTTGCAAGATACTTTTCTTTTGAGTCTGGACTATCATCCAAACCATACTTCCATTCACATAATTTTTCTGTGATTAAATCGCTCCGAGTAAGTTCTCCGGGAGGAAGTTTCTTTAACCCAAGCTCGTATTGATATTTATGATACAATTCATGCGCAATCACATTTCTGTTATTTCCTAGGCCTTTAGTTAAAGTAATTAGATCTCCAGCCTCTCCCCCGCAATTATAACGCCCTCCAGACAATAAACCATCAACTTTAAAAGAAGTTAGGGCAATTTCTAAATTATTAGTTGATAATCCTAGCTTGTTTGCTTCTTCATACATTACTTGTCTAAGTTCAGCGGGATCTTCTATCTTTTTACCAATAGCATTACCTAAGTATAAACCTTCAATACCTAAAAACGCAGTAAGAAAGGCAATATTTCTTGCTGTTTTAATTCCGGATTTTATCTTCTTTACTAAACTCTTTGCCATATTATCGGTTAGAATAAATACTATATAAATGTTACTACTAAATAATAACATAAAGAGAAAGATTTAAAAGGCAAACTGCTATTTAAAAATTATGACTAATTTTTTAGAACATCTTGCAAGAGAAAATGATTCATTTAGAGCAGTATCTAGATGGGTTGCTTCATTAAAGGAAAAAGGATTGATAGTTAAAGCATCCACCTTGCCTCAGTTAATAGGTTTTGGAAGCGAGATAAGTCCAACTTTAAGTGCAATAGTCGCGCCAGATTATAGCGATGCGGAAGATGTTTTGGGAGATATTTATATTGGAGGATTAAGTATTAATTGTGAACCTCTAAAAAGAGAACCTTATGTAAGGGCAGCACATTTAGATTCTGATAAAACTCTTATTGCCTTAAGAGATAAAGGATTGGTCAAATCTAGTAATTCTTTTAGAGAAGCAGTGCAGTATTTGAGTCAACTAAGACAATATGGAGTAAACGTAGTCCCGGGGACTTGGGAAGAAGTATTAGCAGAAGAACACAGACAAGCAATAGATACTCCGTTAAAGGAAATTGAGCTTTGTGCAGCAAGTGGAAGGCTAATAACAAGATGTAATCCGGGATGGTCCGATGTACATACTCAGAATGCCAGATATAGACTTAGGGGAGAGTGGAACGACAACCCGTTATTGGCAGGACTAATTGAATTATATCATGAAGAAGGCAGATTCCGATTTACTGATAAGGTCTGTGATGCATGCCACCAATTTAGAATGAGAGAGCTAGATGATATTAAATTAGATTAACTTAATTTTTTTCAGTACTTTCTGCTTTTTGCATCTGCGTTTTATTTTGTTCAAAAAATTGAATTGCTTCGGATAGTTCTTTATTTTCTGGCTTCTTTGCATATTTGTGAATATCTATTTTCTTAGTATATGCTTCACAAGCTTGCACTAATGCTGCTGCACCTGCACGAGTTCCTTTTGGATGGGCGTGACATCCGGCACCCATAGTAGTAATAAAATCTATTCCGCCCATCACATCAATAAATGGTTTTAATAAAGTAGGATTTAGACCTCCAGAAATAATAGGGCAACATCGTTTCATACCTCTCCAGGAATCTGTTTCGAGTATAACATGATGCGCGTGATCTTGTGTTACCAACTTAAGGAAATCTTTATCTTTATCAGGTATCTTTCCCCACGATTGTGTAAAAAAATGCCCTTTTTCTAATAGACCTAAAATATTTTTTGCAGAGGTTACGTCTTCTTCAGGAGTTCCAGCCATTTTTCCTACGCCAGCAGTTCCGGTATGAATCCCTGACGCACCAGCTAAACGCGCAAACTTTGATAAAACTAAAACAGAAAATCCGAATGGATTCTCAGGTCTCGTAAATGCTCCGTGTGCAGCCCTATGAAAATGAATAAATACATCCGGATATTTTCTTCTTAGAGTTTGGACTGCCATCCAACCTGCAGTGATTCCGTCGATTAAGAATGCATAACTTCCCTTTTCAAAACCTGCTTTTCTAATCATCTCACATCTTTCAATCATAGTGTCAAAATCGGGAGCAGAAACATTGAATGAATGAACTTTCTTTCTACCTGTTTGCTTAACTGCCTTGTCCATTGCTTCTTTTACATGGGCAACCATTTTGTCATATGGACAAAAATCTTGATTTGCTTGAGGTTCATCATTCTTTACGAAATCTCCACCGCCAACCCAGAAGTCATAGCAAACCTCTGCATATTCAGCAGATGTCAAACCCATTTTAGGTTTTATTATAGTACCCAAAATTGGACGATTGTAAACTTTCAAATATTTTCTCATATCATCTATAGTATAATTAGGACCGTCGTATTGTTCTAGCATTGCAGGAGGGAACCAGACATCTAATAATTTCAAAGCAGAAACTTCTTTCATACCCAATACATTACCCACGATGTAAGTCAAAATATTTTGAACATTTCCTACTCTATCAAATAATCTCCAAGGATATGCAATCCAAACCAAATTCTTTTTTAAGTCAACTTGATAAACTAAAGCGTTTAAATCTCGTGCAAAAGGAGTTTCAGTATTGACATGGAAATTTGTACCTGTAGAAGATTCTGCTGCTATCTCGCATGCTGCTTGTAAAAAACTTAGTGACTTTCCAGGAAGAAGATTGAAAATACATAACATGTACTCGCCATTTTGAGGATTTTTCAAATCAAAATTACAATAAGGTTTTTGATGATCATTTAAAGTCTTAAGAAGTTTGCTAACATCTAGAGCATTTTTTTTCATCACCATCTTAATTTACTTAGTTAACGCATGTTTAAAAAGGTTTTCAAAATAATTTGTCTATGAAGTTATTTGTATTTGGTTCAACAGGTGATTTGTTCAAAAGAAAGGTGATTAAAGCACTGCAAGAAATAAAAAATGTAGAGATAATTGCCCTTGGCAGAAAGGAGCTTTCTAATGAACAATATTTTGAAGAGACTTGCCCAACTTGTGATGAAGAAATACGAAAAAGAACAAAATACTTGGCAGTTAATTTTTCTAATAAAATTCAATGCGTAGGATGCAAAGATCATTTTTCTAAAGAGGAGATAAACTACTTTTATATTGCTCTCCCGCCAAGTAAAATTATTGAAACTCTCGAGTATATACATTCTGTTAAACAAACAGGACATAAAATAAAAGTTTTAATTGAAAAACCTTTCGGAGCGAATCTAGAAGAAGCAAACAAGATAAAAAACTTTATTGAAAGAGAAGAATTAGAAGAAGATATTTTTCTTGCTGATCACTATTTGTTTAAAGAAAATATTAGAAATATGAAACACCTTAATTTTGAAAAACTGAAGATTGTAAGTCTGGAAAAATTAGGGGTAGAAAAAAGAGCATTTTACGACGATGTTGGTGCTATAAACGATATGATACAAAGCCACCTATTAAATGTTTTAGTTAAAATTATTGGTTTTGAGAATCTTAATCTTGCTAAAATTGAAGAAGTTAAACTTGGCCAGTACAATAACTATATAAAAGAAATAGGCAAAGACTCTAAAACAGAAACATATGTTAAATTAAAATTAAAATTAGATCATAGAGAAATTATTATTGAGACAGGAAAGAACTTTCCGAAAAAGGAAAATTATATTGAAATCGATGACAAAAAAATTGAAATAGATAACGGAAAAGATGCGTATCTTCAGATGTTGGAAGACTTCTTAGATAATAAAAGAGATCAATTTCCTTCAATTGAACAGGCTATTGAATGTTGGAAATTAGTAAATAAAATAAAAGATAAAAATTCAGAAATTACTTTTTATTAATAATTTTGTCTGCTACTTTTTGAAGATTTTCTCCACTTGATTTTTTTGCGTTTTTTGAGTCCATATCACCAGGATTATTTATAGGTATAAGATGAACATGAGCATGCGCAACTCCGAAGCCCTCAACAACAAGACCTATTCTTTTAGGTCGTATTTTTGATTTCAATAAAATAGCAAGGTCTTTTGCCTTCAAGAATAATTCTGAATATTCTTTGCTGTTAATATCAAATAAATAATCTGTGTGTTTTTTAGGTATCAGAAGAGTATGGCCGGCAGAAACAGGTTGCATGTCTAAGAAGGCTAAATAATCTTTGTCTTCCCAAACTTTTACACAAGGAACTTCTCCTTTTGCGATTTTACAAAAAATACAGTTTTCCATTATAATTTTTCCAATTCATACCCTTCTTTTGTATCTTTAATATTCCAACTTAAGGATTTTAATTTTTCTCTTAATTCGTCTGACTTCTTGAAATCTTTATTCTTTTTTGCTGAAAGTCTTTCTTCTGCTAAGGATTTTATTTCTTTAGGAATATTCAGTGTTTCTTTTTCAAATAGTTTTAATCCGAAAACTTCGTCCATCTTTTTTATTGTTTGAAATTTACCTTCTGCTTTTTCATCACGGACTAATTCCCAAAGAACGGCTAAAGCTTTTGGAGTGTTCAAATCATCATCCATTGCTTCTGTAAATTCTCCTAGATAATTTTTATTTGTTTTTTTGTCATCGTTTAATTTTTCTACCAATCTCTTTAGTCGCTCATATGAATTCTTTGCATCTTCCATTGATTGAGGTGTAAAATCTGTTGGCTTGTCATATTGCGTAGAGACTACAAAATACCTTATAGCCATTGCAGGATATTCTTTAAGTAAATCCCTGATTGTTCTAAAATTACCAAGTGACTTAGACATCTTAGTACCTTCTACATTGACCATTCCGTTGTGCATCCAATAGTTTACAAATTTACCGTAAGCAGCTTCACTTTGAGCGATTTCATCTTCATGATGTGGGAAAATTAAATCTGCCCCGCCACCGTGAATATCAAAAGGAATGCCTAAAACTGATTTAGTCATTGCCGAACACTCGATGTGCCAACCTGGCCTTCCAGCACCCCATGGAGAATCCCATTTTGGTTCATCTGGCTTTGAAAACTTCCATAAAACAAAGTCTTGAGGACTTCTTTTATTGTCGTTAACTTCTTTTCTGACACCAGATTTTAGATCTTCGATATTTTGATGTGAAAGCTTTCCATATTCTTTAAATTTTAAAATATCGTAATAAACTCCGTCTCCTTCAATCACGTAAGTGTAACCTTTCTTCTCCAATGTAGAAACTAATTCAATCATTTCTTTTACAAAAGCTGTTGCAAAAGTTCTTTTCGTAGGCGCAAGAACATTTAGTTTTTCATAATCTTCTATATGTGCAGCAGTATTTTTTTCTGTCAATTCTTTTATAGAAATTTTTAGTTCATTTGCTTTTTTTATTATTTTATCTTCTATATCAGTAATATTAGAAATATAATTTACTTTATATCCAGAAAATTCTAAGTATCTCCGAATGATATCAAAAGAAACCTGTGATTTTGCATGGCCTGCATGAGGAACATCATTTACAGTAGGGCCACAAACATACATTTTAACTTCTCCTTTCTTAATTGGCTTGAAAGTTTCTTTCTTTCTGGTTAATGTGTTATAAATTTTTAATGCCATAGCTATACTTAAATCTCTAAGATTTTAAACCTTCCTTCTAAGGAACTTCCGATGTTATAGATAACTGATTTTTTTATTTTGTCAATTCCGTAACTTTCATGTATGTGTCCGCAAAGAACGATGTCTGGCTGGAATTGCTCGATTACTTTCCTTTCTAGGTAAGAACCGTAATGCTTTCCTTTTGCTTTTTTATGAGCGTGTTTATTTTTTACCAAATCTAACTTTGTTTTGTAGGGACAGTTATGAGTTAAAAAGATTATTTTTCTGCCATTTGCAATTCTTTTTGCTTTTGTGAATATTCTCTTATACAAGATTTTTCTTCGCAAATATTCTCTTTTCATTTTAATAAAATGGATAAATGTTTTTTGTTTTTCGTAATAACCTTTTGATTCTCTTAATTCTTTTTTAAGAAGATCTAAAGAAGGAATACCTGGATGAGTGGATGAACCTCCTCCGACTAAAATGAAGTCTTTTTTTTCTACTAACGAGAAATCTATTAGTTTGAATATTTTGTCTTCGAGTTTTCTGAGAGACTCTGTTTCAGACTCTTTTATCTCCGCGCCAAGATCGAATGGATAAGGGGTTGGATCCCAGTTGCCATGGATTGCTAGAATAGGGATTTTGAGCTGTTTTAAGCTCTTTATGGCGCTAACTCCTGATTTGTAGGAGATCTTCTCCAATCTCTCCGATTCTCTTTTTATTCTCTCAGGAACTTCATCTTTAGACTTACCATAAAAATATTTGAAAAATAGTTTACCCCAATCCTCGTTTCCACAAAAATCTCCTGGAGAAAGAATAAAATCTGGACTTTCTTTTTTTATTTTAGATAGAATACTCTTTGAAATCTTCCCATGAAAATCTCCAACTACAAACAATTTAACCATTAAATATATTAGAAAAAATAAGTTTTAAACTTATGCAGTAAAGTCTACATCCATCTCTTCGCTTCCATATACTTCGCCATTAAGAGTTACATCTATTCTATATCTTACTAAACAGATTGGATCTCCAGTACCTACAGAGAAAGACACTCTCTTGATATCTAACTCGCCAGATGCGATTTTAATAGGAGTTTCGCCATTAGTTCTACCTAGCGAGATCTTATCAATCATTTCTTCAGGAGTAGCATCACAACCTTTTTGGATTTCTGCAACAGAAACTTTGTATCCGAAATCAAGTTTTGAAGAAGAACCAGATTCTGTATTTCTAATACCTATACCAAATTGACCAGTACCATCTTCTAAAGAAATAGTTATTTTCTTTGAATCTGGATAGACTGAAACTTTCTTTGTATCACCATACAATTCGTTCATTTGATTTTTCAATTGTTCATCGGACATTTCTGCAACACTTGTTGCGCCCTTGAAAATACTTCTGATTAATACTAATCCCAAGATTAACATAGAAACTGCAAGAACAACAATAACAATAGTACTAATAGATAATTCTACTGCACCTCGCTTGCCCATCAATCCTCTCATGAATTAGCTAAATAAAAGGGTTTTATAAATGTTGCTAGGTTTAGTTGAATATGGTAGAGATTGATAAATTAGTTTTAAGGAAGCTGCGAATAAGTGATGTAGAGCAGTTAGTTGAACAAGGAAATGATTATGATGTGCATTACAATAGTTTTTTCTTGATGAAATATCCTTTTGGGAAAAAGGAAGCGATTGAAGTAATTGAAGAAGATAAGAATTCAAAAAATATGGAAAGATGGGGGATAGAGTTGAAAGAGATGGGGAAGATTATAGGACTTATTGATTTGTACAATATAAATCTTAAGAGCAAAAAATTGAAGCTAGGTTATTGGATAGGCAGAACTTATAGACAGAAAGGTTACGCAACAGAAGCGATTAAAAAAATTATTAAATACTCGTTTGAAAAATACGATATTGATGAAATTATTGCGACGACTTTAGTTAGTAATGAAGCTTCAATGAATCTTTTGAAAAAATTAGGATTTACAAAAGGAAAAGTTTTGAAAAATGATAGATTTCTAGAAGGGAAATATATTGATAGCGTCCAATGGACAATGAAAAGAAAATAATGATTTTTTAGAGTTCTAAATGGGGCTGGGGGGAATCTACTCACAAAATGCATTTCGCAAAATAAAAATTAATTGTAAAATTTTTCTCAAAGCGTTTTGTTCGCCCCCTACTTCGGGTGTTCGATTCAAAAATGGGGCTGGGGGGAATCGAACCCCCTACCTACCGAGCTTCAGTCGGACGCTCTCCCAATGAGCTACAGCCCCATAA
>CAZCGJ010000010.1:0-22279 GCA_964498295.1 Candidatus Woesearchaeota archaeon
TATTTTGCCTTTAGTAAGCTATTTTAGCTTACGACATATGTCTATGGGGAGCACATTTTTGTAGAAGAGTAAGTCCTTTAAATATTATCAAAAAAAAGAAAAAAAAGAAAATTACTTCTTAATCAAGAACGACCTTTATTCCGCCAATATATTTCGCAATTAGATTATATATTAGGGCTAAGATCATTGCTCCAAGAAAATACATTATACCCAATAATATAGGCATAACCAATATAGACCAATATCCTAACTTAATAAGGAAGAGACCTAACATTGCTTGTGCATTGCCTGCAACTTGTGAATCTGTAAGACTCATTGTCGCAAGATCTGGATTTGCAAGTAAAGTTTGCTTTGCAGCGAAACCCAAACTTATTCCTTGTAAAAGACCCATTATAAGGCCCAAAACAAGAAAAACTTTTCCAGCACTAAGAACCTTGACTTTTCGAACTTCACGAATTTCTGATTTCATTTAAAACATCCTCCTTCTAATCAACAAAGTCCAGGATTATTTATATATTTAACTATTTATTTTTAGAAAAATTATTTGAGTTTGGTAAGAAGTGATGTTCTGCTTCAGAACCTTTGGTTTCAAAAAACTTATCTAAAGAAATACTACTAAGAAGGCCCATAGCAAACTTCCCGGTTTTATCTTTTATCAAACGAACACGTTCATCAACTTTTCTATGAGGTTCGAAAACTTTTACTTCTCTAACTTCTCTAACACTAGAAGAATACGCAAAATAAACTGCAAATCTTGCAATCGAACTTAAAACAAAGAGAGTTAGCAATGGACTAAGCCCTAAAATAGAGAAATCATGAGAAGATAAATAACCTCCGATTAGAGCTCCAATAAGTGCAAAGAACCCATTGATAATATTAAGATAGGATGAACAAAGAGCCAATCTCTCTTTGCTTACTGCATCATACACAAAATTACTTGCTGCAAGATTAAATCCAGACCAAACAAAACCAGAATAAATTTCCAAAACAATTATCAAAATAACTGCATAAGCAATATTATGGACTAGAGGAGTAATCAACCAAAGAAAGGGTAAAAGAGGAATTAAAAATCCAGTAATTCTCATAACTTCTACAGTACCATATTTGTCAGCAAATTTTCCCCAAAGAGGCATAAGCAATAAGGTAGAAAGAGAATTAAAAACTACTGTAATCATATACTGCGAATAATTAAAACCTAAATCCTTAAGCATAAAAACTACAAAGAAAGGAGAAGCAATAGCAACTGAAAAAGAAACCATTGAATAGTATAAAACAAACCTCCCATAATTATTCTCCTTCATCTTTTTTATAAAATCAAATAAAGAAAAATACTTCGTATCGTCCACCTGAAACTTAGGGTCATGATGCTTCTTAAAAAGCAAAGAAGAAACAAAACGCCCAACACCTGCAACTAAAAACATAACTATAAAACCCAAATAAATATGCGTTTGCTTAAAATAATCTAGAAGAAATCCTGCAATAAACATACAAATAAGTGCAACTGCACCAATAACTTGATTTCTTTTTCCAAAATATTTACCCCTATCTACTGGAACCAAATCCCGCATCATAGAAGTCCAAGCAGGTCCTGCAAAAGAACCAAATAAAACAAGCAGAGTGTAAACAATAATAATTAAGTCCGCAGAGAGATTGTTTTTAAAACCATAAACGAAAAAGGGAATACCTGCAGCAATAAGTAAAAGCCACATTAAAGACTGTAAAAAAACACCCCAAAAAATAATTTTCTTCCTTGGGAATTTCTTCATAAATTGAAAAGTAAGCAGTTGGGAAAAATGCCCAAATAAACCAGGCAATGAACTCAATAAACTAATCTGAGTATTATTTGCGCCAACAGACAAAGCATAAGGAGTAACATATCTAAAACCAAAACCATCCATTACACTATATGCACTACCTTCTAAAATAGAAAGCTTCTTAGTCTTTTCAATAAGCTTTTGTTCCTCTTCTTTACTCAACTCACCTTTTTTTGAATCATCACCCATAAAACCACTTAGAAAAAACCTCTTTTAAATTTAATCAATATATTTTAACCTCTAAACAATCTTTATAAATAAACAAAGACACCCAATACCATGGAAGAAAAATCTATTGGATTAAAGGCAGGTCTCGAAATACACCAGCAACTAGAAACAAGAAAACTTTTTTGCAGCTGCCCTTCTACATTAAGAAGCGATGAACCTTCATTCAGAGTTGAAAGAAAATTAAACCCTGTAGTAGGTGAATCCGGGAAAATAGACACTGCTGCAGCCCATGAAAAAATTAAAAATAAAAACTTTATCTATGAAGTTTATGACACTAACTGTTTAGTAGAATTAGATGAAGAACCGCCGCATGAAATAAATCCTGAAGCTCTAAAGATTGCTCTTCAAATAGCAACTCACCTAAATTGTAAAATTTTTCCAGTTGCACAGATTATGAGAAAAACAGTTTTAGACGGCTCAAATACTTCTGGATTTCAGAGAACAATGCTTTTCGCACATGACGGTTATATTGAAACTTCATTCGGCAAAGTAGGAATAGATACTGTAATGTTAGAAGAAGACGCAGCAAGACCTTCCGGAAAAAAGGATGAAGATTTAGAAGAAATAGGTTTAGAAAATTCAAAAACTTGGAAACTAGATAGATTAGGTATACCGCTAGTTGAAATCGCAACCGGCCCACACATGCACACCCCTGAACAAATTAAAGAAGCAGCTTTAAAATTAGGAGAAATTCTTCGTTCATGCAAAGTAAAAAGAGGACTAGGAACAATCAGACAGGACGTAAATATTTCCATAGCCGGAACAGAAAGAGTAGAAATTAAAGGATTCCAAGATCCTAAAATGATGATTAAAACAGTTGAAACAGAAGTAACAAGACAGCAAAAACTAATCGAAGTACATGATGAATTGAAAAAAAGAAAAGCTAAAGGAGGAAATTCTGAAAAAATTAAAGATATAACTGAAATTCTAAAAGAGACACAGTGTAAATTTGTAAAATCTTCAATTGATAAAGGTTCAAAAGCAATCGCTGCAAAACTTGACGGATACAATAAATTATTGGGCGTATCTTTCTCAGAAAATAAAAGATTTGGCTCAGAAGTTTCAGACTATGCAAAGATACACGGAGTTGGAGGAATGATTCACTCTGACGAAAATCTAAATAAATATAATTTTTCAGAAAAAGAAATTGCAGATATAAAAGAAATTTTAGAAATAAAGAAAGATGACGCTTTCATTATAATAGTTGATGAAGAAAAGAAAGCAAGAGCTGCAATCCAAACAGCAATTAGTAGAGCAAACTTACAAATAGAAAAAAATTCCGTTAAAGAAGTAAGAAAATCAAACGAAGACGGAACAACTACTTTCTTAAGACCCATGCCTGGCGAAGCAAGAATGTATCCTGAAACAGATTTGAAACTTCTAAAGATTACAAGAGAGCAAATAGATGATGCAAAAGCAACCCTGCCAAAGTTATTATCTGAAAATAAAAGCTATCTTGAAGAATTTGGATTAAATGATGAGTTAGTAAAAACAATAATGAAACAAGAAAAACTTGAAGAATTCAAATATTTACTCAATACAACAAAAAATGCACAATTAATTGCAAAATGCCTAACAATTTTCCCTAAAGAAATTGCAGCAAAGAAAAATGAAGATTATGAAAAAGTTCAAACAAGATTAAATGCACAAATAATAGAATCTGTTCTTCAAGCAGTAGAACAAAATAAAATTTCAGAAAATGATGTAAAAGTAGTCCTATCTAAAATCTACGAAGGTGAAAAAATAGAAGATGCTTTAAAGAAAGAGAAAATAGATTTAACTGAAGAAATAAGATTATTAATAAAAGAAAAACCAGGTTTATCTGGCAATGCTTATATGGGTTTAATAATGGCAAAGTTTAAAGGTAAAGTAAACGGAAAAGAAGTCATGGAAAAAATTGGAGAGTTATTAAAGTAATATGAAAACAGAGGTGATAAAAAAATTGAAAATAAGATTAGTTATTGCTATTTTACTAGTAGCAATTATAGCAGGATTTTATGGATTTAATAATGAAACAAAAATAACAGGAAATCCAATAGTTCAAGATGGATGCACATATACAGATCCAGTTTATGGAGGAAACATCTTGGAAATAGCAAATCCAAAAAATAATTCTTATGTTGGAAAAGATGCACTAGATATTACAATTAGAAGCAATTATTATGGAACAGATATTTCTGGAGAATGCTATGGAGAACCAGTAGAAAATTGCAGTTTAGAAATAACTCCAGTGCTATATATAGATGAAAACAACTTAGTTAATATCCCTTCTTTCTATGCGCCGAAAACCAACGAAGGAACAAAAACATATACAAATACTACAACTTGCAAGAATGCAGCTTGTATAGATGGAAACTATACTTTAATAATTAAAGCAGAATATACTTGCGTAAGCAATGTAATAAATGAAACAACAAATCTGTTTGCATTGCATCAAGAAATGCCGATCCTCAGTCAAATATACCCTACAAACAATCTTCAAATAAATTTATCTTCAAACACTACAGCAGTTATTTTTCCAAAATTAATAGCTACAGACAGTTTAGGAATTTTAAATAAAACAGTTTCAACAGAAAGCGGAATAGTAAGTCTAAAAGACCAACCCAATTTTAATATCACTCTTCCAGCAGGAGTATATACTTGGAATTTTACAGTTACAGATATAGCTGGAAACAAACAAACAGCAATAGCTAGATTTACAGTATTTAACTCTACTATGAATCTAACTGAAAATGAGACAGAAATAATACCTATAGAAAATGAGACAGAACCTAATCTAAATATCTCTTTTACATCAGAAACAACTGAAAATAATAAACTTACAAATGATTCTACTATTTTAATAGAAATTGCAACTAACACAGAAGTTGCAGAAGTAAATTTAACATTACAAATATTTGATGAAACTGGAAGCAGAATATATCAAAATACCACCACTGGAAAAACATTGCAGATAGCCCACAACTTTATTTCAGATGGAACTTATTATTACAATGCAACTCTGAGTTACGGAGAAACACAAACAAGTACTCCTACAAGAAAAATAATTATAGACACTGAAGGCCCTTCAATAGAGATCATATCTCCGAAAACAGGTCAAAATACTTTCACAGGTTCAGCTTTAATTGAGTTTAATGCAGAAGACACAAACGAAGTTGTAAAAATGTGGTATAATGACGGTAAAAAGAATACAGATTATACAAAAAAGATAAACAAAACACTTGAAGAAGGAGATTACACTTGGACTATATTTGCACAAGATAAAGCAGGCAATGTTGCAGAACAAACAATTAGATTTTCAATAGTAGCAGAAAAAGAAACAAACTCTACAAAGAAAATAGCAATCTTTGTAATAATAATTGCAATAGTTCTAATGATATTGCTTGTTGCATATTACTTCTTGAGAAAAAAACCAGATGAAACCTCTAACACTAATAATCAAAATACAAATAATTTACCTCCTACAGGACCTTCATACGGAATGCCTCCCCAAATGAGAAGCCAAGTTCAACCCGTTTTAAGCAGATCAAATCTTCCTCCTATGCAAAATCAGCCAACATTTAAAAACAACCAATTCTCTAGATAGATATGGAGAGGAGATACTGGTTAATTATTAGTGTTATTCTTGTAGTACTTGCAGGTTCTTTAATATATTATTCAATTTCTAAACCACAAAACGAAATGAACTTATCGCAAAAAGAAGCTCTGGCAAAATGCCTAACAGAAAAAGGAATTTATTTATATGGAACAATAAACTGTCCAAACTGTGAAGTCCAAAAAGAAAAATTCGCAGAAGCAGCAAAAGAACTAGTTTACATAAATTGTTATGAGCAAAAATCAAACTGCACAAGATATGAAAAACAAAAAATATTTCCTTTCTGGGGAATGGAAGATACTGTAATAGTAGGCCCAATACCGCTAGATAAATTAAAAGAAAAAACCAACTGCTAAAATGTTTGCACACTTAGACCAAAAAGCAACCCTTTGGAAAATGACATTTAGTCAAGGAAAGAATATCTCAACTTTTGTTATAGTCTTACTATTATTCTATTTATTGAACGCTTCGATGGCAGTTTTTGTAAGAATCTCTTACATGGAAAACATCTTTGATATCATTGCACTATATACACAAGGATTTTATCAAACAGTAGGTGCACTCGGATTTATCCTTACAATCATAGTTAGTATCTTAACTGCATTTTTATTTACACTTTTACTATTTAGAGCAACAGTAACTAAATCTGGAATGAACAAAAAACTTTCAGTATTAGGATATCTGGGATTATTCTTCGGCTTCTTTGTTTCTGGTTGTCCAACATGCGGATTAGGTTTACTAGCAATCTTCGGTTTAGGAGCAAGTGTTCTTGCACTTCCTTTCGGCGGAAAAGAAATTTCAGTAGTAGCAATAATAATTTTAGTTTGGATAATAAATGCAATTTCCAACAAGATTTTATTCTGTGAAGTTGCAAACGTTCAAACTTTAAAAAAGAAAAAGAAATAATTAATTTGTTTTAATATTAATGCCGAGTTCTTGAAGTCTTTTAATATGCATCTGCATAATTGCTTCAACATTAGAGATCATTTTTACTAACTCATTCCTTTCAGCAATTAAGGTATTTAATGTTCCTTTATGAAAGCCGATTTCTTCATCTCTAGACATCTCAACTTTTTTAGGTTCTTCTTTTCTAACTAATGAATTCAAAGAATCTTCAAGTTTCTTGTTATCAACTGCCATAGAAAAATAGAGGGAGAGGCAATTATAAACTTTCCGTATAACAATTCTTAAATATTGAACTTTATTGAAATAACTATGAAAACATTCAACGGATTTTATTTTGGAAAAGAAAAATTTGCGAGCGATACATCAGATACAGATCACACAAGATCTGTAGGACATAAAGTGAAGGTTTATTCTTTCAAAGGTTTATCTTGGAGCCAGAGAGGAAAACTTTGGGAGCCCGTAGGTTCGCTTGATTTAGAATTTGAAGAAGACCTGGGTGCAAGAGTACTTGGAATCTGTAGCGAAACTCCTATAAAAGAATATTTAGAAGATGTTGTTCTAAATATGCCTGACGGAACACTCATAGAGGGAAAAAGATATAAAATTAGCAAATACATAGGCAAACCTAATGCCCAGGATCTGTCTAACCAATTCCTAAATATGCAAGTAGACACAGCTACCTTCAAATCAAATAATTATTTCAGTTATACGGTTTCAGTTAGAAAAGAATGCATGGGAGCAGAATCTCCACATGAATTTCAAATCTTAACTTACGTAGACATAGATGGGAAAAGAGTGCAAGAGACACCTCTTGTTTTGAGAAGCAGGTATTCTGGCACTTTACCAAATAGATTAGCCTTTAAGGGTTTCGTTACCTCCAGAAAATAAAATTATAATAATCCTTTTAAACCCTCAATTCCAAACAATAACATGGAAAGAAACTACGTTGAAGAAGTCTTCAAAAAACAAGCTGGCGAGAAAGTCTGTCTTAAAGGATGGGTCTATGACGCTAGAGATTTGAAAAAAGTAAGATTTATTGTTCTTAGAGATATAACTGGAAGAGTCCAAGTAACTGGCGTTCAAAACGAAACACCTGCAGAAGCATTTGAAGGTTTAAATGGAATCTCAAGAGAATCCGCAGTAGAAGTTATTGGAACAATCAAAGATTGCAAGCAAGCTCCTGGCGGAAAAGAAATCGCTCCAGAAAAAATAACAATTTTAGCTATGGCTGCAAACCCAATACCTATTGACGTTTCAGACTACTCTAAAACAGAACTTCCAATAAGATTAGATTATAGATTCTTAGATTTACACAGAGAAAAGACACAAGCAATTTTCAAAATACAATCTACAATAATGCAAGCATACAGAGAATATATGGTAAAAGAAGAAAGAGCACTAGAAGGAGTATTCCCATCTATAATCGGCTCAAGTAGCGAAGGCGGAACAGAATTATTTGAAGCAAAATATTTCGAGAAAAAAGCATTTTTATCCCAATCATGCCAATTATACAAACAAATGTTAGCTTGTTCCATGGAAAAAGTTTTCACAATCTTCACAGTTTGGAGAGCAGAAAAACACAACACAGTTAGACATCTAAACGAAGCAAGACAAATGGACTTTGAAATGGCATTTGCAGATGAATTTGCAATTATGGATGTATTAGCAAAAAGCGTAATATATATTGTAAAAAAAGTTATTGAAGTAAATTCAAAAGAACTTAAGTTATTAAACGTAAATCTAAAAGTTCCAGAAGTTAAATACATCACATTTGCAGAAGCAGCAAAAATTATGAAAGAAGCAAATGTCGGAATGCCAAAGCACGATCTTTCAGGAGAAGCTGAAAAGAAGTTAGATGAATTATATCCAGATACTATTGTTTTCGTACATGACTGGCCAGAAGAAGGTAGAGGATTTTATATTATGCCTAAAGAAGGACCAAACGGAGAAAAACTTTCCCACGGATTCGACGCAATCTATAAAGGAATTGAAATTTCTTCAGGCGGACAAAGAGTTCATTTACCAGAATTGTTAACTGAAAGATTAAAAGCTAAAGGATTAAATCCAGTCCAATTCAAAGATTATATTGATTCCTTCAGATATGGAGCACCACCGCACGGAGGCTTCGGAGTAGGATTAGAGAGAATAACAATGATCATGTTAGGATTAGACAACATCAGAGAAGCAGTTCTTTTCCCAAGAGACCGTGATAGATTAACTCCTTAAACGGATACGAAGTCGAGGTTTTTGCAAGCATTTAAATGCACAGTCCGAAGGAGATTATTCCTTAAGTATAAATATAACAAGTCTTAAAAAACCTTAATTCTACCTATAAACATGGCATATACCTGGCATCCAGTAACTGAAACAGAGAAAGAAGAAATTAGAAAAAACGCTAAAAATCTTCTTGATGAATTCTCATCTAAATTAGATAAAATCGAAACTTCTGAACCTAAACCTGAAAATAAAGAAAATCTTAGGACTGAAGGCAAAGGTTCTGCACCTAATGAAGAATTTAGAGAAACTATGTTTGACAACGCACCTTTAGTTGAAGAAGGTTTAATTATAGCTGAAAAGGGGCACTGGAAAAAATGAATCTTGAATTAGAAACACTTAGAGAAAAAATTACACTTATAGACAACGAACTTTTAGAAATTTTAGAAGATAGACTTGAATTAGCTAAAGAAATAGCTGAAGTAAAAATAGAAAATAATATGCCAATGGAAGATTTGAAAAGAGAAGAAGAAATTATCAAACAAAGAAAAATGCACACTTCCCTTGATGGCGAATTTGTAGAATCTCTAATGAAATTACTTATTTCAGAATCAAAAAAAGCACAAAATAAAATTTTAGAGGAAAAAGAATGATAGACTCACACGCTCACCTAGGATCGCTTCCAGTAAAAGGAAGTTTTAAAGGAAGTTTTAAAGATTATAAAAGAATTGCTAAAATTGCAGGCATTAAAAAATACTGCTTAGTCCCTATTGGATTACCAAATCATTTTACAGATAAAACTACGCCTAACAACGGAGAAGTTTTAAAAGAAGCAAAAAAAGATAAGGCAATTATTCCTGTTTACTGGTTTAATGTTTTTGATTTACCAGAAAAGATAGATAATTCTTACAAAGCAATAAAATTCCATCCAGATATTGGAGAAGTTGCAATAGACGATGAAAGAGTTGTAGGTTTTGTAAACAAAATTAATCTTCCGGTTTTTGTACACACAAATGAAGGCAAGGAATATTCAACTCTTGAAAAAGTAATCAACCTATCAAAAAAAGTAGAAGTACCCGTAATCGCAATTCATTCTGGATCCATAACTAGAACACTATTCAAACTACCAGGATACAATTTTCCAGATAATGTTTACTTTGAAACCTCCGGCATCCAATATGCAGCAATATTAAAAGAAATTTACCAAAAAGTTGGAGCTAAAAGAATTCTTCTAGGTAGCGATTATCCATTTGGAGACATAAGAGTTTCATTAGCATTAGTAAAATCATTAGATGCTTCAAAATCCGAAGAAAATATGATGACTTATAAAAATTTGGAAGGAATATTAAAATGAAACAAATAACAAACGCAAATCAACTAACACTAGAAGACAGAGGATCAGTTGTGGAAGTTTTACAATTTAGATATTACGGTACTAGAAACCCGGAGTACGTTTGGCAAAGAGGAGTACTAATTGAAGTAGCAACCCTACCATTCGAAAGAAAGGGAATAAGATTGGTTACTGAATTTGATAAAGATATTTTAGCAGTAGATATGTTATATGCAACAAGAGAAACACAAAGCTTACCAAACACAACAAAGGGAGAATGTCAAGGAATACAAGGCCCATTTAGACCAGAAAACGCAAAGGAATATATGGATAAACTAAGAGAGATCGAATCAGAAAGAAAAGCGACAAAGGAGGAATTAGAAAGATTACTAGTCGCATAAAATGAGTATCACACAAAAAGTCAAAGACATAAAATCAGGAAAATTAACTGCTATGCAGAATGTAAATAATTTTCTAAAAGTTATAGATGCTAAAAACAAAGACTTGAATATATTTTTACATTTAAATTCTGAAGCTATGAAACAAGCAGAAGAAATTGATTTGAAAATTAAACACGGAAAAGAAACTGGAAAGTTAGCTGGACTTTGCGTTGCAATGAAATCAAATATCTCAGTTCAAGGTTTAGAAACAAACTGTGCTTCAAAAGTTCTTGAAGGATATCTTTCTGCCTACGATGCAACAGTTGTTAAAAAATTGAAAGATGAAGATGCAATTATTTTAGGAATGGTAAACATGGATGAATTTGCTTGTGGCGGTTCTGGTGAAACTTCTGCTTTCGGTCCAACTAAGAATCCAGTAAACCCTGAATTAATTCCTGGAGGCTCTTCTTCTGGTTCAGCTTCTGCAGTTGCTGCAGATATGTGCGATTTCGCTTTAGGCTCAGACACTGGCGGTTCAATTAGAAATCCCGCTTCTCATTGCGGAATAGTTGGACTTAAACCAACATACGGAGCAGTTTCTCGTTATGGATTACTAGACATGTGCATGAGCTTTGATGTTATTGGACCTTTAGCAAAAACACCTGAAGACGCTAAACTTATTTTTGATATAATAAAAGGACAAGATAACTTTGATTCTACTTCTAAAAACTTTGATGAACCTAAATTGAAAAAATCCTACACAATAGGTTTAGTTGATGTTGAAAAATACGCAAAACCAGAAGTTAAGAAAATAATTGAAGAAAAAACTGAAGCTCTTGCAAAAAAACACGGTTACAAAATAAAGAAAGTTCATTTACCTTTAGACATTTCTCTAGAAACATATTATCTTTTAGTTTACGTAGAATTCTTCTCCGCAACTAGAAAATACGACGGAAGAAGATTCGGAAAGAAAATCGAAGACTTTGCAGGACATGAAGTTCTGAGAAGAATTTTCGGAGGTTCAGAAATCTCTAAAGCAGAATATCACGGTAAATACTACAGAGAAGCTTTGAAAGCAAGACAATATATTAAAGAACAATTTGAAAAAATATTCCAAGACGTTGACTTAATTATTCTACCAACAGTTCCAAGAACAGCTCACAAGATTGGAGAAAACATCTCGGTTGAAGAAATGTATGCTTATGATATTTTCACAACACCCGTAAACATTGCAGGACTTCCAGGACTTTCCGTTCCAGCAGGATTAATTGATAAGAAACCATTAGGACTTCAAATTCTAGCTCCACACGGATGTGAAAATTGGATTTTTGATGTAGCTGGGAAGATATAAAAATTATTCAATTCTTTTTCTTCCACTCAACATATTTTCCCAAAGCAATCTTTGCAGCACCAACCAACTTCAATTTACTACGAGGCTTCCAATAAGCAACGCGAGTTATTTCATTAGCTGGCTTCGGCTCACCAATAACTTCTACCAAAAATACCTTCGCAAAATTTTGTTGAAGCCTTCCTTTTCTACTTCTATGAACCGGCCCAACATAATTAAAAATATATTTTGCACTTTTAACTTTCAACCCTAATTCTTCATAAACTTCACGAATCGCAGCTCGCTTTCTAGTCTCAAAAAAATTAGCTCCTCCACCAGGAATCATAAAATCAGAATCATCTCTTGCAACAAGCAAGACCCCTTTCTTAGTTTCAATTATTGCAGCCCCTCTTCTTCTCTTATTTATTTTTTCTACCATAAATAATCAAAGTAATTACCTTTTATAAAATTATACCTAGAAAATTATCTTAACCAAATTTTTCTCTTAATTTGTCCAAATATAGACAATCATTCGCAAAAAAAGCAAAAGAACCTATCTGATAATTTACATGTCTAGGTTTTGCAACCATCCTCAAGTCTGGATGAAATCCTACTACTTGTGTGGAACCACGGCCTTTTGCTAAATCAAAACTAAATCCAAATCGTGAAAAAGGAAAATCAGAATCTCCATTAATCTTACTTAAAAACATTTTACCCGGAACATTTAGAGTTTTATATTGAGAAAGACTTTTCAATTCCCCCTTAGAAGGATCTTCCAAGCAAGGTAACGAAGTCAATCCAGAATGCCATTCTCCATCTACATCAGAACCTAATCCAACATAAAATTCTGCCGTTCCTTCTTTTTCAAAAGGCACCCAATCATTAATACCGGTATTATCTCTAGGTTGAAATAAAATATTTACTAAAGTAGCAACATCATTACCATTATGAAACAACAGAGCATCTCCCTTAGCAGTATAATTCTTTCCAGGAGTAAGCTTTAATGGAGAACAAGGCCTTATACTCCAATCCTTGCCAAGCTCTTTTTCTGCTTTCGCTAATTCATATCCTACCCGATAGTTTGCTAAGTTAAAATCTATATCACTCATAAAAATCTTGTATTTTGAACCTTTTTAAAGCTTAGTAAAAAATTTCGAGAGTATTTTTTCAATATATTCCAATATAGTCATCGTTAAATAATTAATATTCTACTAAAAACTATGACATTAGAACAAGATATTAAAATTATAGACTTGCCAACTGAAAAGGGCGAATTTATAGTCGTACAACTTTTTATAGATAGAAAACCAGTCATGCTCTGTGGATACACATATCATTCTGAAATTCTAGGAAACTATTTGAGAAGTAAGGAAATAGAACCAGAAAAACAGACAGTCAGAAATATCTTGGGAGAAGCAGAAATACCTGTTTTAGAAGGACCAAGATACAAAGTTGTCGGAATGGGAAGAGCAAAAATAGACCCTAGAAGAAAACAATTCCAATTACCTTATGATGCAAGCGCAGATTATAAAATAACTCCTGATTACGCATTTAGAGAACAACTAAGAAAACAATTCTCAGACTGGAACACTCGAAATCCAGAATTCTAAAAAGTTTTTCTTCTTCCAACCAATCTTGCAAAATTCGCAAATGAAAATTCAGAACGAAGAGGAACATAAAAACCAAACATTTTCTGAGAATACTCTAATTCCGGAACAGGTTCGCCAAGTAAAGGATCGTACATTAAACCAGATTCCCAGCAAACATGATGACTTCCCCAACCTTCATCCCACTTCCCCTTAAAAATTAAAGGCATTAAACTTCCACGTACACTCGAAGGCAAATCAAACGAAGCCATACTTTTTATGCCCGGATATTTACCTTCTCTCTTCAATCTTTTACCAACTTCAACAGCAATAATTCCACAAGCAGCTCTTTCAGTCCTCTCTTCATTCATAT
This sequence comes from Candidatus Woesearchaeota archaeon, assembly GCA_964498295.1. Lineage (GTDB taxonomy): Archaea > Nanobdellota > Nanobdellia > Pacearchaeales > GW2011-AR1 > CABMGO01. The sequence continues at coordinate 13,754 of CAZCGJ010000010.1, forward strand.
AATTGTCTGCCAATTGCTGATGCATCCTAGCCATATATTCTAAAGTTGTTTCCATTTAATTCGCTCCAGCATCAACAACTTTTTCTAAACCAATATAATTATTTTCAGGAGTATTATGTGTTCTCAAATAATTTGCACCATACACTAAACCGGTAGCAGTTACAGAAGCAGCCAAAGCACCAATAGCTACAGCTTTCTTAAAACGAGAAGACTTTTCTTTTAAAAATTTAGGAGTTCTAGGAGATTCTTTTATTCCCCACAAATCTCTTCCCACATCTACCATCCATCCGACGGGAATCGCAACTGCTCCCATAGCAATAGTAGAAACGCCAACACTTATTGCTATTTTTTTCCAATCAGTTTCACCAGCAGCTAAATAAATTCCAGTTTTAATTATTGGTCCAACAGTTAAACCATAAGCTAAATCGTGTCCTGCACGAACATAACCCGGAAGACTATCTATATTGAATTTATTTTTAGTATAATCTCTAAACTTTAAAACCCTTGTAAATCCTGCATAAGTCAAAGCCAAATTACATGCTCGAGAATTAAGAGAAACTTCGTTCGACATATTTGCCCAAAAAAGTTCAATAGCCGTATTTATGGGCATAGTAATACTTATCATACTAGTAGAATCAACAAAATTCTCCGCCACTTCATATTTCATTCTTTCCTTGTTAAACTTCATCTTAAATTATCAGAACTCTTTAATAAATACCAAAAAACAGCCTTTTTATTTCTTTCTCTTAGCAAATCCGTACAAACCAATAAGCCCACAAAGAAAAATTAAAGAGCCTATAAAACTCATCTCAACACCAGAACTACCAATAACATTTCCAGTTAATTGCGGAGCCATAAATAAAGCACCAAACGCAATCGCAAAAGCAGAAGCCACACCAGATAACTCAGTATCTAAATCGTATACTATATCCTTCTTAGGTAAATAATCTCTAAGCCCTTTTCCAAGACTTGCAGCAGCTTTTCTAGCCGCATCAGCTTTTTCATGCTCACCGATTTGATCATATAAACGAGCAATATGTACATAACTACCTCTTGCAAAATCTAAATTTCTTCTATTAACCGAAATTTTATCCTCGTATCGAGTTGCAAGTTTTTCTCTTCTACCGATATCTGCTAGAACTTCTTTTTTTTCAGAAGAACCGTAGCCTTCTGCATCACTTCTTACTACCATAAAGAATTAATACAATTCAACTTTAAAAAACTTCTCCAAACTACTTTAATTCTACTTTCTTCAAATCAGAATATTTTTTAGATAAATCCCTATTGAGTTTTTTGAATAACGATGAATTCAAATCCACAAATGCACGAATAGTATATGCAAAAAAAGAATGGTGATCTTTCAAATAAATATAGCCTGAAAGAGCCCCTACAAACGCTCCAATACTATCAATAATTAAGTCCCACATAGTATCGACCAAACTCGCATCTTGCATTGTGAATCCGAAAAATTGATCCATACTAAATTCAAAGATTTCCCAGAGAGCGCCGCCAGCAACGGCAAAAGAAAATGCAAGAAGACTCAGCATTACAGGTTTAGCACGAACAAGATTTCCCTGCTGCAAATAAAGTACAACAACAAAACCTACAAAACCAATAGATACTGCAGAAAAGCCATGTAGCAAAATATCCCACCACCAGAAAATATGATAAAATTTCTGAACCTCTCCAAGATAAAGAGTGAGATAAATAAAAATTAAAATCCAAATTTCTAATTCTTCTGGAAGGTCGATATTGTACTTTTTCTCAAAGAGAAAAGGAATAAAAGTAAGAATTAGAGCAAGAGTAATAATTGCAAAAGGTAACCAACTCTGATAATAAAACTCTGCAACCAGAGCAACAATTAAAGCAAAACGAATAAGATAATTAAAAACTTTCTTTGTAACAAACAACTTATGGTATTTCATAAAAGATACAATAGAAATAGCATTTTAAACATTCCCAATCACTTTTTATTTAATTCAACTAAAACCTTCTTTACATCTAGACCATGTGCAGCACATCCTTGTGCCAAAGTCTCCATCATAGCAAAATGACAACCACAGCAACCCATACCCATGTTCAAAAGTTTTGCAACCGAATCAGGATTGGACCTCATAACCTCCATAATAGTCATGTCTCCAGTAATCAGTTTAGTAACTTTCGCTTTCTTTTTAGACTTTTTTTTAACCACCATTACTAATCCTGAAAATATTCGTCTTCTGCATCTTCGAGAGATTTGTCTTCTTCCTCTTCTAGCTCCTCTTCACACTCTGCTTCATTCCTGAAAGCGCAAAGATGTTTTTTATATGCTGCCATTGCATTTTACCTCCTAAAAGATATAATACATTGAACTTTAAATATATTAGGTTACTGCGTTAACATGACGAAAGTTATTTCTTTTTATAATTCTTAATAGCAATTTTCAAAGCATCTGCAGCTAAATTAGAACAGTGCATTTTTATCGGAGGCAAACCCTTCAAAGATTCAGCAACATCTTTATTTGTAATCTTCTCAGCTTCTTTCAAGGTCTTCCCTTTAGCCAGCTCAGTAATCATAGAAGAAGTTGCAATCGCTGCAGCACAACCCATCGTCTGAAATTTAATATCCTTTATCTTATTGTCTTTAACTTTCAAATAAATTTTCATAACATCTCCACACGAAGGATTTCCGAGTTCTCCAACAGCATCAGCATCTTTAATTTCACCCATATTTCTCGGATTAGAAAAATGTTCAAGAACTTCTTTGCTATAGGTATTAGTTGTTGGTTTAACCATTAGACTTAACCTTAAATTTAAATGGACTAATATTACTTAACTTTTCAACATTCTCTTTTATTTTTTGAATAACAAAACTTTCTTCCTCTTTTGTCAAAACTTTCAAAGAATCTAAGCTAACTCTAATACTTCCATTCAAATAAAATTTATTCACTCCAATTGCTCGCAAGACATGACTTCCAGCAAGCTTATTCGAACTACAAGCTGAACCCGTAGAAACTAAAATTCCTTCTTCATCAAGTAGCATCTGCAAACTTTCTCCTTCAATTCCGTAAAAAGAAAAACACGCATTATTGTAAAGTCTATTTGATTGTGAACCATCTAATCTTGCACCAGGAATTTTCAAAATTTCTTTAATTATTCTATCTCTAGAATTCCTAACTTCAAACTCATATCTTTTCAAATCAATTGCTTTAACTAAAGAAATAATTCCTAAAACATTTTCAGTTCCACTTCTAAAATTATCTTCTTGTCCCCCGCCATTAATTAGAGGAACAATTTTAACTCCTTTTCTAACATACAAAAATCCAATTCCTTTCATAGCGTTTATTTTATGTCCAGAAACGGAAAGCAGATCAACCCCGATTGAATTTACATTTATAGGAATTTTAGCAAAAGATTGAACAGCATCAACATGAAATAAAACTTTTTTTGCTCTGCAGATTTTTGCAATTTCTTCAATTGGCTGAATTGTTCCAATTTCATTGTTAACATGCATAACAGAAACAAGCAAAGTATTTTTTCCAATCTTTTTCTTTATTTCATCAACATTAACTATTCCTTCTTTATCAACGGAAATAATATCAATCTTATAGCCTTGTTTTTTCATAGCATTGCAAGTTTCTAAAACACTAGGATGTTCAATTGCAGAAATAATAATATGTTTTTTCTTAGGATTAGCTAAAGCCAAACCCTTTATTGCAAAATTATTACTCTCTGTTGCCCCGGAAGTAAAAATAATTTCTTCAGATTTTGCACCAATAAAATTTGCAAGTTTTTCACGAGCATTTTCAATTTCAATTCTTGCTTCTTTCCCTAATGAATGTCTTGAAGAGGGATTTCCAAATAAATTCATTTTTTCATTCAATTCTTTCTTAACTTCATCAGCTAAATAAGTTGTCGCAGCATTATCAAGATAAATCATTTTGAATTTAGTATTTGTAAGAACAATTACAATACTTCAAAACCTCCTTATTATATTGTTTACAAACATCACAAGCACATTTTGTACTTTTCATCATCTGTAAAAGTCTTTCAATTTCCATTAAACCGTTTGTCTTCTTCTCATGAATATTTTTAGCAGAAACTTTAATTTCTTTCATCATCTCAGCAGAGAGCTTAATCTTATTTGCTCTTTTATTAGAAATATATTGTGAAACCGCAGCCTTGCTTATTCCAAGAATATCTCCCGTTTTTTCATAACTCAGTTTATACTCGTCAACAAAAATCAACGCTAATTCCTTTCTAATTTTTGGTATAATATACCAAACTTCTATTTCTTGAGGTAAAAGATACATACTTTGTTAACTATAGTTTACTTTATAAAGTTTTCTAGAAAGATTATAGCTTACAACCACTCAAATCAGAAAGCATCCCTAAGGAAAGACCGCTGGAAATTATCTGACCACTAATTTTCCATGAAGGATAAATAATAACTGCAGAACATTTTTCAGGAGTAATATGGCAATCAATAAAAGTAATATTCTGAGAAGAATCTCCAAACAAACTAAGTTGAGCTTCAACACTTGGATTATTTTCAAACCCGTACATAACTACTTTTTTATCATTTAAACAAGAAATAAAATTATCCATAGGGACTAAACTATCACCCACAACATTAGCTGTAAAAGAACCATTTAGGGCAAAAAGAGCCAAAGCCAAGATTAAGAAAACTCCTCCGACCAATGCAAGTTTAGTCTTCATCTCCATAAAACACCCAAAACTTAAGTCTTTTTAAGATTGATTGTTTCGCAAAATGCATATCCAAACATTTATAAAATAAAAATACTCAAAATAAACATGGTAATTTGGTGGTACGTTGTAGGTGGCGTTGTTATTGTTGCAGGAATTTTCTTAATGTATTATAACAGGTTTGTTTCTTTAATCAATCAAATTGAAAATTCTTTAGCACAAATTGATGTTCAACTTAAGAGAAGAGCAGACTTAATCCCTAACTTAATGGAATCCGTTAAAGGATACATGAAACATGAAAAATCAATAGTAACTGAAGTTACAAACGCAAGAAAATTATTAGTCGGAGCAAAGGGATTGAATAATAGAGTAAAAGCAAACGAAAAACTTGAAGGCGCTTTAGGAAGATTATTTGCAATCGCAGAAAACTATCCAAATCTAAAAGCAAATGAAACATTCTTACAATTGCAACAAGAATTGAGCGCAACAGAAGATAAAGTAGCATATTCAAGACAATATTACAACGACGGAATAATGTCCTATAACATGGCAAAAACAACAATACCTGGAAAATGGTTTGCATCTTTATACGGCTTTGGAGAACAGAAATATTTAGAGATTTCTGCTAGCGATAGAGTTTTACCAAAAGTTAAGTTTGATTAATTTTCCATAATTCTTTTAAAAATTAATTTCTTTTTATAATAAAATCCTAAATTTATCCGCTAAAAGAGAGATCACTCAAATTCCCGCCGAAATAATTGAAATAAAAAACCACTAAAATTATTAAAACAGTCAAGAATGTTAAAGAAGAAACAAAAAATAGTCTTTTATCAGTTTGAAAATTAAAAGTGTCTTTCAAAATAAAGAAAATCCCTACAAATGACAAAATCAGAGGTATAAATCCAGTAAATAATCCTATAAAAATAGCCTCAAAAAAATCCCCATCGACCAGCATATCTGAAAAAGTCCAAGCCACAAACCACAATAAGAATATGGGAAATATTAAAGAAATCAGATTATATTTCTTAGGTATTTTAAACAAACATACTGCCCAAAATATTGGAAAGAAAACTATAAGGATTAAATAAAATAAAGAACGTAAAAGCATTGCACTGGGCATCTGCCAAAGAGCAGCAAACAAAAGGTAAACAAACCCTATTAAAAAAACCATCGCTGCTAAACTAAATAAATAAATTTGCGTTTTCATTAATTCTTTTCTTAGCATTTTAAATACTCAGTAAACACTACCTCTTTAACATTTATAAACATATAGCGTATTTTCCATAAATCTTTAGCCGTAAGCGGGCCGAAGCACTTAAAAACCAATCTCACTAAATATAAACATGGTAGAACGAATTTCTTTTTATGACCAGATTTCGAGAAATAAACGAAACTCAATCTTATTATTTGGAATAGTAGGTGCAATTCTTATAGCTCTAATTTATTCAATTTCGAAAGCATTTTCAACAGTAGATTCCTTTGTAATTTTAATCTTCGCAATAATCATTACTACAATTTATTCTTTAATCAGCTATTATTCTTCAGATTCAATAGCACTTCTTTCAGTAGGAGCAATCAAGGCAAACCCTTCAATATATAGACAATACTATAATTCAGTAGAAGGGCTAACTCTAGCAAGTGGAATTCCAATGCCGCAACTATATATTATGAATAATCCACAAATCAACGCATTCGCAACAGGAAGAGATCCAAAACATGCAGTAATCTGCGTAACAACGGGCGCTCTAGAAAAATTAAACAAACAAGAACTCGAAGGAGTTTTAGCACACGAGATGTCTCACATTGCAAACTATGATATTAGATTTATGACTCTAACTGCGATCTTAGTTGGAATGATTTCGATAGTCGCTCAGATTTTCTTAAGAAGCTTATGGTTTAGAAATAATGATTCGGATAATAATAAAGCCGGAATAATCTTCTTAGTAATAGGTATAGTTTTAGCAATCTTAGCTCCAATAGTAACTTCGTTAGTCCAATTAGCAATATCTAGGAAAAGAGAATACACTGCAGATGCAACAGCAGTAAAATTCACAAGAAGCCCAACAGGATTAATCAATGCTTTGACAAAAATCAAATCAAATTCAGAGATGAAAGTTTCAGGTTCGGTAGCACCTTTATTCTTAGCAAAACCAAACAAAGCTACAGAATTATTTTCAACTCACCCAGATATTAATTCTAGAATTGAAGTTTTAAGAAAAATGTAATTCTTCTTTCAAAAATTTGTCTTCTTCCTCAGATTCTTCACCCATATCCAACTTACCTGAAGAGCTCTGAAAATAAATATATTCTTTATCTACCATACCCAAACCCTTGATATTTAATTTCATAAACGAACCATAAAAGAAAGGATGGACCCCACGCAAGAAGTAAAGCAAAAACAAACCAAGTAAGTTTCAAATTTTTAGCCAAGGTTTTCTTCCTAAAATACAAATCAAAACAGATGAATAAACTACTCAAAATGCCAACAATCAAGCTAGAATAGAAGTACACTTCAGGAATATACACAACTTCCATGAAAAAGGTATACATTCAAACTTTATAAAATATTCTAAAAAAATAAAAAGCTAGCAAAAATCAACTAGCGAAGTAATTATAATATTGGCGATTTATTTCTTGCCAACCATTCTACAAACTGTTGTTCCACAAGTTCCGCACTTTCCCTTCATCATATTAGTGCCTTTTGCAGTCTTAGACTCAACTCCGTCTTTCATTTCAACAGTTTTCTTACATTTTACGCAATATGCTTCAGTCATTTTATTTTACCTCCGTTTGAATTTATTTCCCACAGTTTACATATGAACGGCTTTTTTATTTCCGCAAGCCATACATTTTAGGAAAACAGATCCGCTTTCTTCAACCAGTTCAGTGTCTGGCTTACCGCAATTTGAACATTTAACAAATCTTTCAACATACTTCTCAACTTTATCATTTACTTGAGCAGAAGCCAATTTTCTAGTCAAAATCAATCGATCACCATCAACCTCCCCAGGCGAAGCCAACTCTTTAAACAAAAACTTAGCAATATGAGCAGGTTCTCTTCTCAAACAAACAGCTATAGCTCCAAAATTAGTAATAACGGTCTTAGTTCCTTCATGTCTCCCTTCAACCTTCTTTACCTCAAATCTATCACAGAACTCTGTAGGCTTAACCTTCTCAAAAGCTTCTCCCAAAAGTTTTTCATAATCATCTGTTACCATATTCAAACCAAAATAGAGGGCTTTTTAAGGGTTGCCTAAAATTCGAAACCAACCAAAATCTTTATAAACTATACAAAACTTGAGTAACTATAAATTCTAGAGGTTTACTTCTGAACACACTTACGAGGTTAACCAAAAAAGAAAATGGACGAAGATTTAAAGAAAAATATTTTGCATTCAGGAACAAGCTTGGTAGGACTTGTTTGTAAAGACGGAGTCGTAATGGCTGGAGACAGAAGAACAACTCTCGGCGGACAAATTGTCTCAGACAAAACAACACTAAAAGTAGTTCCAATAACAAATTATGTTCTAGTATCTGGAACAGGCGTTGCTTCAGATATCGAAATGTTAAGAAAGATTATTGCAGCTCAATTAAAATTAAAAGAACTAAAAGACAGAAAAAGACCCTCTGTAAAAGAATCCGCAAATCTTATTGCATCTTTTGCATATAATAATATTAGGCAACCTTCTATGATTCCGTTTATGGCAGGAACAATGGTCGGAGGATATAATGAAGACGGCACAGCAGAACTTTACTCAGTAGGTCCAGATGGAAGCTTAAAAGAAGTAAAAGATTACGATGCAAATTTTTCATCAGGTATGCCTTATATTTTGGGCTTTTT
>CAZCGJ010000011.1:0-22056 GCA_964498295.1 Candidatus Woesearchaeota archaeon
GCAGTATCACAATCGAATCAAAAAGTCTCTTTAATGATGGAAGGATTAAATGAAAGATGCAGAATGATAGGTAGCTGTGGCATACAATATAATACTCAAGGAGAATTAGGAAATGAAGGGTTTAACGTTTCTAGAATTTATGTTGATAAAAAGGGAAAGAGCCACACAGGATATACAACAAACGGATACGTAATCCCTAAAAATTATTCTAATGAATCACTAAAAGAAAATCAAAAATCAGTAAAATTTGGAGATATTGAAAAGCTATCGGAGATAGCGGCCGGAAAAGGAGCAGTTTATACTTTTGAAACAAACTCAATAAATACAGCAACAGTCGGAAATGATAGCCAAGGACAAAGCTCCAGCACAGTAGCTAGTGAAGCTCAAAGAGCAGTAGGTTCTGCAGATGGTGGAGATCCTGTTATGGACTATGATCCTACTCTTGCACTAGGTACTGCAGCTCTTGCAGGAGTTGGATCGTATATGGCTCTTTCAAATATGGTTTATGTAACAGCCAGTGTTACCACATACGTAGTCCCTACAATTTATGGCCCTACTGGCGAAATAATAGGAACTACAATGTCAAGTACAACTACTTATGGTGCAACCACTTCTTCTTCATTATTAAGTATAGGAAGCTCGCTAGGTTTGGCAGCATTGACTATTGTTGCCCAAGTAGCAGGAGCATATATTGGTCAAATGATTGCGAAATCTGCAGGAATGACTCCTGGAGAAACAGTTGCTTTTGTTGGAATGGTTAGTTCTTTTGTTGCTGCTGCTGCGATAGGTACAACTATGGCTGTTGCAATGACTGGAACTGGAGGCGTTGCGCTTACAGCCGGTTTTGGAAGTATTGCAGTTGGAGCTGCAACTGCGGGAGCTGCGTCAGGTTCTGCAGTTACCGGATTCGCGTCTTTCATATGTGCAATACCTATTTTATGTCTGGCTGTAATTGTAATAATGATTGCCTATATAATTTATTCATTATTTAGCGGAGAAGACCACGAATATTTTATTACTAGATTTGAATGCAAAGCTTGGCAACCTCCTTTAATTGGGAAATGTGAAGAATGCAACAAAGATGTAAGGCCTTGCTCGGAATATAAATGTAGAAGTATAGGATCTAACTGCAGATATTATACTGAAAATGGAGAACCAGGATATTGTGCAACAATGAATGATGTTTGGAGTGCAAAAATTAGTCCTTGGAATGAAAAACTAACTTCTGGAAACAAGTATACAAATATAACTAATGCGGGATTTAGAATAGTTGGTGAAGATAAAAATTCAAAGGAAGTTGAGGCATGGAAATCAGTACGATTCGGAATTATCACAGATGAACAAGCAGTTTGTAAAATAGATACTAACCATTCTAAGAAATTTGAAGAAATGAAATATACTCTTGTTTCGGATAAAAATTATGCAACTGGAAAAGTAGATGGACAACACCATTGGATAACTTTATCACCTCATGTAGTCTTTGGAGAGAGTGAAATTGATGAAGGATCTAGCACGCCCCCTCTAGAAGAAGGTGAAAATGAATATTATGTTATCTGCCAAAATTTCGCTGGAATGACAAATGGAGCTCCTTTTATCGTGCAAGTTAAACAAAAAGAAGGACCTGACTTAACTCCTGCCGAAGCAACAAGAACAATCCCCGAAGATAAATCTTATTTAGCTTATGGAGCCAAAAATACTTCGTTCTGGATTTATTTAGATGAGCCTGCAGAGTGTAAATATTCTATAGATTATGATTATAACTTTTACGATGAGATGCCTTATAATTTTACATGTTTAACCGGCGGTAGTGAAGGCTTTTACGGCGAGTGGCCTTGTATGGCTTTATTACCTAGTATAGGTCAAACAACTAAAATTTATGTTAAGTGTAAAGATCAACCAGGATTAGTTGAAGACGGCGGAAAAATCTACAAAAGAAATGAAAATAGAGTTAGTTTCCAATATGATTTCTCAGTATGTCAGACTGGATTAGAAATAACTTCAGTTACGCCTACAGGAATAGTAGAAGTAAATAGTTCACAAGAAATTAGTTTAGAAGTAAGAACTGCTGGATGCATTAATGAAGGAGAATCAGACTGTTGGTATAAACTTCCTTATTATGGTGATGGGTACTCTGCCTTTCTTAACACAGGCGCATCAGTCCATAGACAGCCACTAGTAAATTTAGGTTCGGGAGATAGAACAGTAGATATTGAATGCATCGATCGTGCAGGAAATAGTGCTAATGCAAGTATTAACTTCACAATATTTTACGATGATTATGCTCCAGGAATAATAAGGATCTTTGAAGAAAATGAAAAAATTGTTTTAGAAACTACAGAAGAGGCAAACTGTGCAATAAATCTTAATGAAACCAAACAATGCGATTTTAAGATAACAGAATCTAGCGATTATGTAACAAAACATTCAATAACTTTATCAGACAAGAATAAAAAGCAAACACTTTATATAAGATGCGAGGATAGAAAAGGTAATATGCCTAATGGTTGTACTGAGATAATTAAAATGGTGGATTTACAAAGAGGTAAATAAGTTGGAAAATAAAAGAGGCCAGGTAACAATATTTATCATAATTGCAATTTTAATAGTTGCAGTAATTATTTCTTTTGCTTATTTTAGTGGATGGTTTAAATTTGAAAAGAGCACCACAGAAAATCCTAAAGAGTATGTAGAAAATTGCATGCTATCTTCTGTTAAAGAAAGTGAAGATATTTTATTAAAATCTAATATGTACCCAGATTTTAACTCTAGCAATTATATTTTATTTGAACAAGAAAAAATACCTTATTTGTGCACTGCCTCTGAATTCTATAAGCCATGTATTCCTCAAGACCCTGCAATAGTAATGAGAGTTGAACAAATAATGGAAAATAAAGTAGCAAGAGATGTTGAAAACTGTTTGAAAAAAGTTTATTCAGATTTAGAAGAAGAAAATTATCAAGTTACAAAACAAACGGGAGAAACAACTATCGATATTACATTAGATTATATTAACATAAATCTTAATGAAACCATGTACATTGTTAAAGGAGAAAATGCATATACAATATCTGGATTTGAGTTTAATTATGGCACAAAATTTTATGAGACTTTAAAACTTATTCAGACGATTGTAAATTTTGAGTCTACAATTTGCGAATTTAATAAATTAAATTGGATGCAATCTAATAACGAAGTAATAATCTCCACTACAAGAGCCTCTGATCAAACAAAAATATACTCTTTAAGAGATAGAATGACAGAAAGAGAAGTTAAATTTGCAATTAAAACATGCGTTTTACCGGCAGGAATATGACAGATAAAACACTCATTTCATTCGCAGTCGTCAAATTAAATAGCGGTTGCTTCGTAAAGTCGCAACCTTCCGAAATCCTTCGGATATTCAGAAAATGAAAAATAAAAGAATAATTTCAATATTTGAATTAACATTGATTGTAATGTCTAGCTTTGCTTTTGCATATTTTGTAAGTACCGATTTACCTGATGTTTTTGAAAAAGAAAATTCTATTGTTCAATATTTGGCAAGACCAATTATTCCGGTTGTTTCTGCAAGCGATTATGTTCCTTCCGGATGTTGTAAAGAAACAGTTTCTGGTGCAACTTGCCAAAACGTTCTTCTTGTGGATAAGTCTCTTTGTAAAACAGATTTAATTGGAACAAGTTGTGATGTTGTAAGCGAATGTCAAAAAGGATGTTGTTATGATGCTGATTCCGGATTATGTTCTTTAAATGCACCGAAAGAATCTTGTACTTCATTCGGAGGAATATGGGACATAAGCCAAACATGTAATGTACAACAATGCCAGATGGGCTGTTGTATTTTAGGAGACGGTGCTGCAATGACTACAACAAGAGAATGCACGAAACTTTCCAATGAATATGAAGTAACTAAAATATTCAATCCCTTAGATTCTAGAGGATCTTGCGATGCTTATGCAGACTTGAGAGACGAGGGAGCATGTTTAACAGAATCTAATGATTATTCTGGATTAAAGAATTGCATTTTTACAACTAAAGGAAATTGCAATAGAGCTAATCAAGAATTTAAGAAAGGATACTTATGTACTTCAAAAGAATTGAATACAACTTGTGAAAAAACAACTAAAACTACGTGCGTAGATGGAGATGATAGAGTTTATTTCATAGATAGTTGTGGAAATAAAGCAAATGTTTATGATTCCTTCAAAGGAAAAAACCAAACTTACTGGGAAAAAGTTATTTCACCTAAAGATTCTTGTAACGGCGTAGCAGAATTTTGTGGAAACTGTGATTATACTACGGGCAGCATATGTACAAAGTATATTGCTGGAAAAAATTTAATTAAACCAGAAATAGGAGATTATGTTTGTAAAAATCTAGACTGTGTTGGTGGAAGAAAGCACGGAGAAAGTTGGTGTATTTCTGATGCGGATAATTCTAGAGAGCTTTCTCAATCAGTAGGAACGAGAAATTATGTTGCAACATGTTTTGAAGGAGAAATAAAATTAGAAGGTTGTGCGGATTTTAATCAAGAAATTTGCATTGAAAATGCTAATACTGCTAAAGGCAAGAGCGAAGCAATGTGTGCGGTTAACGATTGGAGATCATGTATTTATGCAAATGATGCAACAAGTTACTCCGGAGTAAAAAGCAAATGTGATGCTTTACCGCAATGTATAATGTTTAATGAAATTCCAGGCAATGAAAAATATACAGAACTACCCGGATTTAAAGAAGATTTAGAAAACACCGAACAGGGAAGAGCAGGCGATGTTGGAAAAAATATGAACGGAATAATCACACATTGTGTCCCAAGATTCACACCAGGTTATCAATTCTGGAGCTCTAATAGTTTTTCAAATCCTTTTAGTAAAAATGGAAAAGTAGAATCATCAAAAAATTATGGGGGAAGCGAATCTGAAACAAATAGTTTATGTGATTTAGGATCGTTTACATGTGTTTCTCATATCAAGACAGTTTCATCTATTGCAGGAGGATCAACTTCTACAGATTGGGAAAATCCAGAGTGCAATATGCAAGCAGAAGACCAATCAAAACAAAAAGTTAGCTTAATGATGGATGCATTAAATGACCGATGTCGTTCTCTTGGAAGTTGCGGATTACAATATAATGTTCAAGGAGAGTTAGGTCGTTCTGGATTTGATGTAAATAGAATTTATATAAATAAGAAAGGAAAATCCAAATCAGGATTTACAACGGAAGGATATAATGTTAGTAAAAGTTATCTTGCTGAATTAAAAAAAGAACAAGAAGGAAATAAATTTGGAACAACTCAAAAAATTGAAGCTTTAACAAACTGGAAAAACGGACCTTCTTTACTTACTCAATTTGGTTCAGAATTTAGCTCAAGCAATTCTATGATAGCAGGAGCATTTGCAGATAGTGTTTCTGCTTCTGACGCAAGTAATGTTGGTACTTCTGTAATAGTCGGTGCAGTTGGTTCTTTAGCGATGTTAGGAGCATCTGCAGGAATAGGAACATATGCTGCAGGAACAGCAATTCCTGCAGGAACAACTCTTGCTGCAGGATCCACACTAGCTCCCGGATCTACAATTGCATCCGGCACAGTTACAACAACCATTACAGGTAGTTCAGCAGGCGCTTCAACGGTCGGTGCTGGAGGAACAGGCACTGCTACGGTAGGATCTGGTGCTACTGCAGGAACAGGGGGAGCAACCACTACTACCGGAGCAGCAGTATCAGGAGCACTAACTGTAGTTGCAATTGCAGCATTGGCTTTTGTAGTAGGATCATATATAGGACAAATGATGTCAAAAGGAATGCCTCCTGGAGAAGCACAAGTGAATACTGCTTTATGGGCTGGAGGAACAACTGCAGTAGTTACTACAGGAGTTATAATATATAGCCTTCTTGCAGAAGGAAGCCCGTTGTGTGCTGCAGGCCCAATAGCTTGGATAGTCTGTGCAGTAATTGTAATCATTGCAATTATTTACTCAGTGTTTACTAAAGGAGTAGACCACGAATATTATGTTACAGAATTTAAATGTGAAGCTTGGCAACCTCCTTTAATTGGAAAATGTGAGGAATGTAATAATGATGTAAGATCATGTACTGAATTCAAATGTAGAAGCCTTGGAAATAATTGTCATTATTTTGTTGAGAATGGAGAACCTGGATATTGCGCAACTTTAGATGATGTTTGGAGTGCGACTATCGAACCATGGAAAGAAATTATTACTCCTGAAAATGAATATTCCAATGTTTCAAGTTTCGGATTTAGAATTGAAAATAGAAAAAATGAAGGTAAAGGAGTGAATGCATGGGAACCTGTTGCATTTGGAATAGTTACTGATAAAGAAGCAGTTTGTAGAATAGATATAAATCACTCTTTAGAATTTGAAAATATGAGATACCAGATGGCTTCTGAAATGGATTACTCTACTGGAAAAATAGACGGCAGACACCATAAAATTGTTTTATCCCCTCATGCAACTATGGGAGAATATAATGAAGATATGAAAACGACAATTCCTATGGAAGAAGGAGAAAATGAATATTTTATAGTTTGTCAAAATTATGCAGGATTAACAAACGATGCACCTTTTGTAGTTCAAGTTAAACAAACTGAAGGGCCTGACTTAACTCCTCCATTGATTACTAAGTATTCTCCAGATAATAATGCTTATCTTGCACATAATGCATCGGGATTAGACTTGTATGTTTACTTAAATGAACCTGCAGAGTGTAGATATTCTTTTGATTCATATAATATTGTTTGGGGAAGCGAAAATAATTCTGAAATTATTTCTATGACTACTGAAACTGAAACGCCGGACGTGATAATAACGGCATATGAAAATACAACAATACAAACAACAAATGAAAATTCAATTCCATTTTCTTGCCTTACAGGCTCAACTATGGGGTTCTATGGTGAATGGATGTGTGCTGCATTCATTGAGAATTATACTTCTGATAAAAAAATATATATTGAATGTAAAGACCAGCCAGAATTAATAGAAGTTGGACCATTGAAAAGAAATGTTGTAAGAAAAGAGTATAGTGCACAAGTTTGCCAAACTGGTTTAGAGATAACATCTGTTGAACCTAGAGGAGTTGTTGAGAAAAAGGCAGATGAACCAGTTATATTAAAGGTTAAAACAGAGGGATGCGTCAATGGCGGTGATGCAAGTTGTAGTTTTAGACTTCCATATTACGGAGATACTTACTCTCTAATGTTAACCACTGGAAATTTAACACACTTACAACCATTTACCTCTTTGGGCGAAGGAACTAGAGATATTGATGTAATTTGCGAAGATAGTGCAGGTAATATGGCTACTGCACACACAAACTTCACAGTATTTGTAGATGACAATGCACCAGAAGTAACTAGAGCTTATATTGATTCAGATAGATTATTAATTAATACGGACGAAGAATCAGAATGTTTGTTTGTAACAAATGAAAGTTTGGGCTGTGATTTTGGATTTGATAAAGCTACAGGTAAGTACAGTACTACCCACGCACTACCCGTAGAAGAAAAATCAAAAGAAAAATATTTTATTAAATGTAGAGACAGCAAAGGTAACGAACCTTTGAGCGGATGTACTGTTGAATTAAAATTATCCGATATACAACAATAACTTTTATAAAGGAGAAATGGCTAAAACAAACATGAATCAAAAAAGAGGTTTTGCGAAAATTAATAGCAGAGCACAAGTTACGATTTTTATTATAATAGCTATTTTAATAGTCGGAATTATTTTGTTCTTTTATTATTACGTCGGACCAAATTTTATTTATACAGGTGCACAGAAACCAGCACTAGAAAGATGTATTGAAAAAGAACTTTCAATTCAAATAAACAAGTTAAGCTTAACTGCTGGCATTGTAAATCCAGCATTTACAAGTATGTATCTCGACGATAATTATACGTTTATTTGCTATACTAATGAGTATTACAAACCTTGTGCAGTACAGTATCCTTTCTTGAAAGAAACCTTTGAAAAATCTTTAATTACGAGTATGAAGCCTAAAGTCCAAGACTGTTATGATTCAGCAATCGATGAATTAATATCAGAGGGAAATGATATCACTCCCGGAACAATAAAATCGAATATATCCATAACTCCGGATGGTGTAAGAATATTAATTGATGCACCAACTGCTGTTTCAATAGATGGAGCTTCTGCAAGTTTTAGAAATTTTGAAGTAAATATCCCTTCACAAGTATATAATGTTCTTATGATTGCTAACTCTATTCTTCAATTTGAGTCTTCATACGGTGATTCTGAAGTTTCTAGCTTTATGTTTTACTATCCGGATTTAAACATACAAAAGATTAGAAGAGATGATAATGTAAAATTATATATAATCACAGATAAAAAAGATATTAAATACAGGTTTGCATCACGAAGTTATGCTTGGCCACCAGGATATGGAAACAGTTTCAGTTAAAAAAAGAGGATTTGCTTTGTTGTTAGCAATTTCATTTGTCTTCTTATTGGGAAATGTATTCGCTGAATCAGTATTATCTACTTCTTCTGTTTGCTGTGAAAAAACAAAATCAGGGGCTTTTTGCTTAAATGCAGAAGAGAGCAGTTGTGATTCTAGTGGGAGAGTAGTTCCAACTTCATGCGAATCAACTTCATTCTGTAAATTAGGAACTTGTTATGATTCTAAGGAAGGTCTTTGTTTAGAAAATGTACCTCAAAGAGTTTGTCAGGCAAATGGCGGAACATGGAGTGATAAAGATGCAAATCAAATTGCACAATGTAAATTAGGATGTTGTATATTAGCAGATCAAGCTTCATTCGTTACAATGACTAGATGTAAGAGTTTGTCTACATTCTACGGGATGAAAATTGATTTTAGATCGACAATAACTTCTGAGGCTTCTTGTGTTGCAGCAGCAAATTCGCAGGATGAGGGTGCTTGTGTTTATTTTGAAGCAGGAGTTAAAACATGTAAGTTCACAACCAGACAAGAATGTGGCGGAACAACAACTACAAGTAGCGAAGTTCTTAATGCATCTGAAATTGAAGACATCGCAGGTAAATATTTTTACAAAGGATTATTATGTTCTTCTGAAGAACTTGGAGTTCCAAATGCAGCTAGACAAGCATCTACAAAATGTTATGGTGGAAAAGTTTACTGGTACGATTCTTTAGGAAATAAAGAGAATGTTTATTCTTCTAATAATAATTTGAGTTGGAATAATGGAAGAGTTGCAAGCGAAGATTCTATCTGTGCAAAAACAGGCGATAGTAAAACTTGTGGAAATTGTGATTATCTTGCAGGAAGTAGATGTGCAGAATGGGATAATTCTATATTTAATGCATTTGGAATTACAAAGCCATCTAATGTAAATAATTATTGTAAAACCACTAAATGTACAGACAGAGATGGAAATGTTAGATTAAATGGTGAAAGCTGGTGTGTTTACGACGGAGAAATTGGAAATGCTGCAGATCCTGCAGGAAGTAGACATTATAGAGAAATTTGTGTAGATGGAAAAGTCCAAGTGGAAGCATGTGAAGATTTTAGAAATCAGATCTGCGTACATTCTGGAATTCAAACAACTGCAGGAGAATATTCTGTTGCAGCATGTAGAGTAAACAGATGGCAAGATTGTACTGCGCAAGATAATAAAGATGATTGTGAAAATACTGATTCAAGAGATTGTTTATGGATAAAAGAAGTAGATGGTATAACATTAACAAACACAGGTGCAACTTCTTATTCCTCTTCTGGAAACTCGTTTAATAACCCTACTTCTTCTGCCTCATCAGGAGTTAATGCTCAAAGCCTAAATTCTGCAACGCAAGGAATACAAGCAACAAGCAGTTTAGTTAGCTCAATTAATACACTCGCTACGGGTGCAGTAATAAAACATGTAGTAGGTTCTGGCGTTGGAGGTTGGGAAGAAAATGATATCGGTAATGAATGGAGAGTTAATAGATCGGAAGATGATGATTCAGATGATGATGGATATGTAGATTTATGTGTCCCTCTTGTTTCTCCAGGCTTAGACTTCTGGCAATCGGGAAGTAGCTCTACTGTATGCGGACAAGCAACAGCTACTTGTTCAGTAGAAGTTACAAGAAATTACAAAAAGAATATTCTTACTGGATCAAAAGAATTGGAGAGTGTTGATGTAGAAGATAATGAGTGTTTAACTAAGAATGGATCAAATAGTTTTACGGTTAGAGAAGATTGGGCTATAAAAGCAAATGCAGTTTGTTCGGCTATGGGTGATTGTGGAGCAGGATTTAATTTCAATGATGCATTCGTTAATGATGGTTATTCTTGGAAATATAAGAATAGTTCTTATTATTTTGTAGAATCTGATTTAGCTTCCTTATCTCAAACACTTACTAACAGAATTAGTGGAGAAGTTATAAAAGATTATGTGATTAATAATAAATATCAATTAAAACAAGGAGAAACTGTTTATGTTAAAGCATAAAATAATTGTTTTAATGTTTGTAAGTTTGCTGATGTTATCAATGGTTTCTGCTATTGAATTAAAAGTTATTAAAGTAGAAGAATTAAAAGAAGGAGATATAATTATAGATAAATATGGAAATGAAATTCCAGTTACAAGTATAACTACAAAACCTTCTGAGAGTTTAACAATATCCGAATATTTGAAACAGAAAGTTAATATTGAATCTTTAAAGATGGAATCTCCTGCAGCAGAAAAGAAATTTGTAGGCGATGGTAATAATGGAGCAGGTTCAATAACTGGAAATGTAATTGTTTCTGGAACAAATGAACAAACACATTTAAACAACTTCAATAAAATATTAAATAAGATTAAAGCATGGTGGTCAAATTGGTAAATAAAAGAGGTAAAGTAACATCAGTAAGTTTTGTATTAATGTTAATTATTTCCACATTTGCTTTTGCTTATGCAATTGGAAGTGAGACAAAGATAGTAAGTGCAGCAGAAGATGTTGATATGAATAGCATAAGAAAGGTAAGTAATACTTATTACGCAAGAGTAATAGGTACAACTGATTCGTATGCCCAATATTCTACTAGCACAAAAGAATGGATTTCTACTAGTTTAACATCAAATAGCTATCTTTCTGGAGAAATGGTATATGAATCTGCTTTCAAAACTGCATTTAGTACAGAAACTCCAAATACTGCATCCGTTGCTACAGGCGTAACATTGAATAGCCAGCCAGTTACATTGGCAAGAGATAGCGGTATAGATACTAATTCAATTAAAGTAGTAGGTAATGAGTGGTATGCAAAAGTTCAAGACAAAGCATGGTATATGATGTATGATCCATCGACTAATAGTTGGGTACAGGCACATATAGCGGATGACGTTTATAATGGTGGAACTAGAGACACATATAATAACTTTAGAGATTCTACAACAAGTGTTTTAGATGGAACCAGAGATACAGGTTCAGTAGGTGATAAAAAAGCTTCTGGATTACCAATACAAGCTACAGGACTTTCACTAGGAGGACAGCAAGTAAATTCTGTTCCAACATTAACTAATACAAATAACGTAGCCTTTTCACTTACAGCAGTTAAAAATGGACAAACTGTTGAAGTAGGATCAATAGGAGCTGGACAAAGCTTTACATTAATGCAACAAACTGGAGAAAAGGGGCAAACTTACCAAGTAAAATTACAGAATGGAAATATAGTAGATGTTGACCAAGCTACTTGGAATAGTTTGAGATCGGGCAAAGGGGTTGAATATTCTATGGTTAAGGATGGAACACTTCCTAAAGGATCTACTCCAAATTCAGACGGAACATGGACAATGCCTAATGGCGGAATTTACAACCCTGACACGGGGAAATATTCTCAAGGAACTATGAAAACTATTTTTAGTGATCAGACTCCTTTTGCTCTTGGGCAAATCTGGCAAGGTGTTGCTTGGGGTGCAACTGTTGCAGGTTTAGTATTAAGTATTGGAGGAATATTCACTAAAGATCAACAATCATTAAATGCCGCAGCAGGTGGTTTATTTGCAGGTATTGTTGTTGGAAAAGCATGGTATGGTATTTTTGGTAAAGGAGGACTTACATTTACTGATAGTGCAAAGGGCGGATGGGCAACTGGAAAATATACTTCTTGGTTAGGTTCTCCAATAACTGCAGGAGTTGTTGGTGCTGCAACAGCATGGTTAGTTTATAATGCAATGTGGTCAAAAGAAACTTCATCAGTTGAAACAGTTACATTTAATTGTTTACCATGGGAAGCGCCGCATGGTGGAAAAGATTGTGAATTATGTAATGATGCAGAATTACCTTGTTCTGAATATAGATGTAAATCATTAGGCCAATCTTGTGCAATTGTAAATAAAGGAACAATGGAAGAAAGATGTGTTAATGTTAATCCTAGAGATGTTTCTTCTCCAGTCATTAAACCAAATAATGCAGATATTTCCGACGGATATGAATACTTCGATATTGTTGAAATGCCGCCAGGAGCAGGATTCAAGATTAAGAGTAAAACAACTGCTACCGGATGTATCCCAGCTTATACTGCAATACAATTTGGAATTGCTACTGACGAACCTTCACAATGTAAGATAGATATTGTTCCAAAAGGAAATTATTCACAGATGGCTGCATACTTGAACGGAGATAATTTATACAAGTATAACCATACTGAAATATTGAACTTACCTTCTTCTGCAGATTTGAAGAATTCATCTATAACTTTGAAGAATGGAAAAGAGTTAACATTCTATATGAGATGTAGAGATGCAGCAGGAAATGCGAATGAGGCAGATTATGCATTAACAGTTTGTGTAGATCCTTCCCCAGATAATACTGCTCCATTAGTACAAGGAACTTCAATACAGAATAAAGGATGTGTTCCTGCAGATTCTGAGAATGCTACTGTTCAGTTCTATATCAATGAACCTTCGGAATGTAAATGGGATTATTATGATAAAGATTTCGAACAAATGAATAATAATATGAGCTGTAGTACAAGCGCTATAGAGATTAATGCAATACAAAGTTATACATGTACTACATTACTAAAGGGTGTCGGCAGAGATGGAAATAACTTCTATATAAGATGTAAAGATCAGCCTGAAGGCATTAACGAAAGTAAGAGAAATACAAACAAAGAAAGTTACGTATTCAATTTGAGAAGAAGTAACCAATTGAAATTAAAGATGGTACAACCTAATGAAACAATTTATGGAGTAATAAGACCTACGCCTGTTGAATTATACACTGAAACATTATTTGGTTGTGAAGATAATAAAGCAATTTGTTATTATTCTGCAACTGGTGCAACCAATAGCTTTGTACAATTCTTTGATACAGATAAATCTGATGGAGTACATACACAAAGATTAGATTTGAATGACGGAGCTTATACTTATTATGTAAGATGTGTCGACTCTGGAGGAAATGTAGCTAATACTACTACAACATTTGGTGTAAAGATAGATACTAATGCGCCAGTAGTTGCAAGAGCTTACGAAGAAGAAGGTTACTTGAAGATTGTAACTCCTTTGAACTCTGAATGTGTATATAATAGTGAGAGTTGTGATTATTTATTCAGTGAAGGAACTACAATGCCTTACGCAAATTCTACCACACACGTTACGGAATGGTTCCCTGAAAAGAAATATTTCATTAAATGTAGAGATCAGTATAGATCTGAACCAGTTGACTGTTCTTTAGTCATCAGACCTACAGAAAACTTCTTGGGAGTATAAAATGAAACTCAGAAGTATTCTTAATAAAAAAGGAGACGGAGCAATAGGGATGTCATTTGGATGGCTTTTCTCTTTAATCCTCATTATATTTTTTATATTTACAGCAATATACGGAATTAGAGCCTTCCTAAATATGGCGAGTTGCACTAAAGTAGGAAGTTTTTATGATACTCTTCAAGATAAGATTGATGAAGCATATCGTTCATCTTCCTCTGACTTTGAAATGGATGCTAAAATTCCAGGAATAACAATGATTTGTTTTGCAAATTTGTCAGAAGAAATAACAGGATCTTTGGATGCCTATGAAGAAATAGAAAAGTATGAGATTTATGGAGCCAATACCTTCCTCCTACCCACTCAGAAAGCCTGCGATATGCCCTACAAGACGATTAAACATCTAAATATTAGTAAGACAACCCTATCAAAAAATCCGCTCTGTTTTGACATATCTGACGAAGGAAAACTGAGAATTATTAAGGGATATTATGATAAGGCAGTTACAATAAAATAAAAGATATGGAAAAAATAAATCTTAATAAAAAAGCACAGTATAATTTTGTTTTAATTTTTGCAAGCATTGCGGGTGGAATGATTTTACTCCTTTCTATTTATGGAGCAGTAAAAATAGGGCCTGCTTTTCAAAGACAGACAGAAGCAGAATTAGCTAAATCTATTGATATTATTACAAATCCCTTACAGGCAGGATTTGCAGAAGGAGCAACTTCGCAAATAGTATTTAGAAAAGAAACAAGAATAACTAATGAGTGTGATTTAAATTCAAGATTCGGGGAAAATGTAATTTCTGTTCAAACAAAATCTTCCGTCGGAGAACCGTGGTCTTTGAACCCTTTAGAATACAGAATATATAATAAATACCTATTCTCTGAATTGCAAGAAGGTAAAAAATTCTTTGTTTATTCTAAACCATTTTATACCGGCTATAAAGTAACTGATTTGTTGTTCATATCTACAGGAGATTATTGCTTCATTTATCCTCCAGAAGAAATTGCGCAGGAAATAATGGGCTTGAATGTTCCAAATATAGGAGTTAGAACAGAAGCCGGAAATAATACTTGCAGCGAGAGTTCAAAAAAAGTTTGTTTTGGATCTAGTAGCGGGTGTGATATTTTTGTAAAGGGAGAGTGTCTTGAGAATAGATGCGATTCAGAATATGATTTTGGTTACGTTACAGACGAGAATGGAACAAGAAAATATTTTTCAGATAACTTAATTTTTGGTGCAATTCTTTCTGATAAAGAATTGTATGAATGCAATATAAAGAGATTGCTATATCGAGCTTCAAGAGTTGCAGATATATTATCTAGAAAAACAGACTTGATGTCAATGAGAGGGTGCAATAGTTTACTTAAAACAGATTTAGATCAATTTGCAGTTATACTTCAAAACTCAAGCTCTGCAAATTTAGAAGTAATTCATTATATGTCAAATGATCTTGAAAAGAAAAATCTTCGTGAAGGAGGATGCAAACTGTGGTAGATTTAGGAAAAATTGCAGATATGAAGATACAGCAGATGACTTTTATGATTCTTTTTGTTTTTATTTTCTTTAGTTTTGCAGGATTATTCTTTGTGTCTATTCAACAGAGTAAGATAAGTGAAAATTTTAACACTCTTCAAAAAGAGGCAGCCATTGCTTCAATAGAAACTATTGCAAATATGCCAGAGTTAAACTGTGACTCTTCAAGAACATTGTGTCTTGATGAGGACAAGATAGTTACATTCGCTACAATATCAAAAAGCTATA
Organism: Candidatus Woesearchaeota archaeon; assembly: GCA_964498295.1. GTDB lineage: Archaea > Nanobdellota > Nanobdellia > Pacearchaeales > GW2011-AR1 > CABMGO01. The sequence continues at coordinate 15,461 of CAZCGJ010000011.1, forward strand.
AAAGTTTTTGGCCAGTGGCCTCTATAAAAGTGAGAAAAGTTTTTCCAAAAAATTTAAAGGATATAAAATGTCCAGCAGCAAATTGCTCTTATTATGAAATATATAACTCAAATCAGACAGACATGATAGAATATGGTACTTTTGTTTCTATATGTAAAGCAGTTAGAAATGAAGGAGTTGTTCAGGAAATATGTGAATTGGGAAGATTAGATTTAGGAGTTAAAGTTTCTAGTTAATTATTTTCTACCGTCGAATGGATTATTCTTTGAAGTACTATTGCCATTAATAGCATTACCTACAATCGTAAAACTATCTTTTGTAGAATCAACTACTGCTGCACCAGTACCGCCCAACCAACCTAGATACATATAAATTGAATTAACTACTCCTTTTGGAGAGGATAAGTCATTTGTATCGTTCTTTACCCAAGTATAGACTGAACTTCCGATGATTAATAGAATAAGAAGCAGGGCAATTGCCTTTATGGCTTTTAGCTTATGTTCTAAATGAATGAACATAGTTATTACAAGCATTGCAACAATTACTAGTGCGATTATTATTAATAGCATTCAATTAATGAGTTGAAGAGATATAAAAATGTTTTTATAGTCCCTTTTGTTAGAGATCTTATGAAAAAAGAAGGTTACAAGGTTTATATTTTTCGACACGGACAAACGGATTTTAACAGAGACAGCAAATTTACTGGTTGGTACGATGCTGGATTGTCTAAAGTAGGATTAGAAGATGCAAAAATTGTTTGTGAAAGATTAAAAAATAAAAAATTTGGAGCTGCATTTCACACATCACTCTCTCGTTCTAAAGATACTCTAAAAGAAGTTATAAGAATGCACCCGGAGTGTTTGCATGTTTTTGCAGATGATAGAATGATTGAAAGAAATTACGGGAATTTAAATGGTAGAACACATTTAGAAGTTGTTAAAAAATTTGGAGTCGAACATTATGATTTATGGCATCGAAGCTGGGATGTTAGACCTCCTAAAGGAGAATCTTTTGAGGATGTCGAAAAGAGAGTAAATGAATTTGTTAAATTCTTGAAAGATTATATTAAAAAAAATAAAGTTAATGTTGCGATTTCTGCACACGGAAATTCAATAAGACTATTCAGAAAAATAATGGAGAAATTATCTGTTGAAAAGACTTGCGAACTATATATCCCATACGATAAAGTTTATGAGTATACTGTTGAAGCTTAATCTCTCCAATAAATCCCGTAAAATTCTGCTTTATCTAAAATATGCTTATCCATTTTCTTTTTTATTTTATCAAGACTTGCACCCTCATTTAAATCCAATTCACAGTCTAGAGCAAATACCCTAAAATAATAATGATGATTTCCGTTTGCACGAGGAGGCATTGGACCTCCATATTGCAATTTACCATAATCGTTCACGCCTTTTATGCCTAGATAGGAATTCTTTGCGATTTCAACTCTGGAATCTGCAGGAATATTATATAACACCCAATGAATCCAAGTATGCCCGCAAACTCTTTCAGAATCTGAATCTTCTAAAACCAAAACAAGAGTCTTTGCATTTTCAGGAACATCTTCGATTATAAGACTTGGAGAAACATTTGCTCCATCCCCAGTAAATACGACTGGAAATTTCTCTTTTTCCTTGAAATCCGGACTACTAATCTTCATAAAATATAAACGACTTTAATATTTATAAACCCCCTTAGTTTGTTTGTTTTATGGATAAAAAAGGTTTGATTGGAAAAATATTATTAGGCATATTAATTCTCGTGCTCATTATCTTTACAGTAGTAGGTGTTACAGCATATCAAGCATCTAAGGTCTTAAGCGTTGTTAAAGAAGAAACTTCTAAAATACAACATAGTTCCGAATTGTTAGCAGAACAGAAAGACTGTAAGCAAATAAATGAAATTGAAACCAGCGTTGGAAAAATAGAAAGAGAAGTTTTGAGTGCGTGCAAAAATCCCCTATTAAAATTTGCTATCTCAAGTGTAGAATCAATCCCAGTAAAATGTGAAACATTACCTACTTTAAAGAAAGATTTCGAAAATAAATTTGTAGAAGCAAAAGAATATTGTGAAAATCCAGACAAATTTAATGAGAGTATTACGGATGGTTCTTTAAGTAGAGAAGAACTTGTCGCTCTTGCACAAAAATATGGAATTGAAATATAAAATAGGAAAATTCAAACCGAAGAATAGATTTTTTCTTGCACCTATGCTTGAACCGAATGATATTGCGTTTAGACTTCTTTGCAAGAAGGCTGGATGTGCCTTAACATATACCGGAATGATTAATCCATTAAGCAAACAGAAGATAATTCTTGATGATAAACCAGCGATACAAATATTTTGTACTAGGCCTAAAGGAATTAAAGAATTTATTAAAAAACATGAGAAAAAAGCGGTCTTATTTGATTTTAATCTTGGATGCCCCTCTACATTAGCGGAGAAAATGGGTTTTGGATCGTTTTTACATAATGATATTGATTCAATTGAAGAAATACTTAAGGTAATGCGAGAAAGCACTAAAAAACCCATTACAATCAAGATAAGAAAGTCTGAAAAGACCATACAGATTGTAAAAATGGCTGAAAAATATGTGGATGCGATTGGGATTCATCCCAGAACCCAAAAACAAGGCTATGCCGGTGACCCGGATTTGGAGTTCGCCATGCGGCTAAAAAGTGAGAGTTGTCTACCGATAATTTATTCAGGCAATGTAAATTCTAAAAATATTAAGTTTTTATTGGACAATTTTGACTTTGTAATGGTTGGGCGAGAAGCAATCGGTAAACCGAATATCTTTTCTGAACTTTTAGGTAAAAAGTCAAAAATTGGATTCAAAAACTATTTGAAATTGGCTAATAAGTATAAATTGTTCTTTAGACAGATAAAATATCAAGCAATAAATTTTACAAAGGGAATGCATGATGCAAAAAAAATAAGAGACGAATTATCAAAAGCAGATACGATTGAAAAAATTGAAAAAATAATGAAGGAAGTAAATTGAAATATATAAAAAGAAAATATTACTGATTCTTTCCAAAAAGACCTAAATTTCTTTTAGCATCATAATCTTCTGCATGTGCAGAGAGTATATAGTTTAAACCTCTGTGAAAATATCGCACGACGTCTTTCTTTAAATCATCTGGAAATGAATCTATTACTTCAAAATGCATATCTCCTTTAATATACCCAGAATCATCACTAAACTCTGTAAGATATACATAGTCTGCAAGTTTTACTAGAACCTCCCATTGTTCACGAGTCGGTCTTGGATCCTTTGAAAAAGGAGTTAGATATTCTATAGCTCTTTTTCTAATTACACCTCTATTATAAGATTCATCAGGTAATTCAAATTCTCTTAAATCCATCTAATAGACAAACGGAGAAGATTAAATAATGTTATCCCTATAAAATATATTTTCAATAGTTTTAATTCAAATTTAGATTTTTTATTCCGTTTTGGGCGTATAATACTAAAGCTTTTGTGCATTTAATAACCCTTTGGATTAAAAATATACATTAAAAAAGATTTAATTTTATATAGGGTAAAATACATTTTAACTAATGCGGAAATATATTATTGTTACAGGAGGTGTAATTTCTGGATTAGGTAAAGGAGTTTTAGCTGCTTCTATTGGAAAATTATTATCTTCAAATTATAAATGCGCAGCAGTAAAATGTGACGGATATTTGAATATTGATCCAGGAACTATGAATCCTGTTGAGCATGGAGAAGTTTTTGTTTTAGACGATGGAACTGAATGTGATATGGACTTTGGACATTACGAAAGATTTATGCAAACTCCTTCAAAAGGAAATTGGAATCTCACAATGGGTAAAGTTTTCAAATCTATTTTAGATAAAGAAAGACATGGAGAGTATTTGGGTAAAACAGTTCAATTTGTCCCACATGTAACTGATGAAATTAAATCTAGAATAAAAAAAGTAGGAGAACAAGAAAATGCTGATGTTTTGTTTATAGAAATTGGAGGTACCGTCGGAGATTTGGAAAATGCTTTGTATCTAGAAGCAGTTAGACAACTCGCACATGAAGTTGGAAGAGAAAATGTTGCATTCATTCATTTATCTTATGTCCCTGTTCCGACAGGAGTTAATGAACAAAAATCAAAACCAACACAGATGAGTGTTAAACTTCTAAACGAAATAGGAATTTGGCCAGATATAATTGTTTGTAGATGTGAAGAATATTTGGATGAAAAAATTAAAGATAAAATTGCTTTATTTTGTAACGTCGACAACAAATGTGTTTTTACTGGAAAAGATGTCGAGTCTATTTACTTAATTCCTGAGGAATTAGAGAAACAAGGATTTCCCTACGCTATTGAAAATAAACTTGGATTAGAACTGTGTAAGGGAAGTTGCGATTCGTGGAATATTTTAGCAAGAAGAATTGTAGAAAAAGACTCTAAGAAAAAAATAAAAATTGGAATTTGCGGAAAATATACTGCACTGGGAGATTCTTATGCAAGTGTTGTTGAAGCAATAAAACATGCTGCTGCAAATCATAATGTTCATGCTGAAATTAAATTTTTAGATAGCGAACTTATAGAATCGGAAGGAAATGTTGCGGAGGCAATGGATGGCTTTGACGGAATAATTATCCCGGGCGGTTTTGGTAATAGGGGTTGGGAAGGAAAAATAGAAGTTATAAAATATTTAAGAGAAAATAAAATTCCATTTTTTGGAATATGCCTTGGTTTGCAAGCTGCCGTCGTAGAATATGCAAGAAATGTTTGTGATTTGAAAGATTCTAATTCTACAGAAATGAATCCAAATACAGAAAATAAAATTATTACCTTGATGGATGCACAAAAAAATATAGTAGACATGGGCGGAACAATGAGACTTGGAAGTTGCAAAGCAATTGTTGACAAAGAGAGTAAAGTTTTTGAAATGTATAATTCAGACGAAGTTTTTGAGAGACATAGACATAGATACGAAGTTAATCCGGCTTACCATAAAATATTACAAGATAGAGGATTATTTATTTCTGGACTTAGCCCGGACGGAAAACTTGTAGAGTTTATTGAGTTAAAAGACCATCCATTTTTTGTTGCCACACAAGCACATCCTGAATTCAAAAGTTCTTTAATAGATCCGGCTCCGTTGTTTAAAGGATTTGTTGGAGCTTGTGTAAAATAAAAAATGCACCCTACGGGAATTGAACCCGTCTCTGAGCCTTGGGAAGGCTCCATACTACCGATATACTAAGAGTGCTTTAGACTTTCTTTATATTTTTCTAGTTTTGTTTTTTTCTTCTTAGGTAAATCCAATTTTACATCGGAGTCTGCTTTTTTGTAAACTTTTTCTATCTTATTCTTAAAATCTTTAAATTTTCCTTTTTTAATTGCATCTCTTGCTTGCTTCATTAAATTTTGTAAATAATATAAATTATGAAATGTTGCTAATCTATACCCTACTGCTTCTTCTTGCATTAATTGATATTTCAAATAAGAACGAGTATAGGTCTTACAAACAAAACAATCACAGTTCTCGTCTAAAGGTTTTTTATCAAAAGTATATTGCTTTCTAGTAATTCTTAGTTTTCCTTTACTTGTAAATATTGTTCCTCTTCTTGCATTTTGCGTTGGAAAACGAGAATCGAACATATCAACACCTAATGAAATTGCTTCTAAGAGTTCTATAGGATTTCCTGCACCCATCAAATAACACGGCTTATTTTCTCCAATTATTTTTTTATGGATTTTAATCATTTTCATTTCTTCTTCTAATGTTTCTCCCAGAGCTAGACCTCCGCAAGAATAGCCGTCAAAATCGATTTCTTTTAGTTCTCTAGCCGACTTTTCTCTTAAATCCGGATAAATACCTCCCTGTGTAATCCCCCATAACAATTGTCGTTTGTTTTTTGGAAGTTTTTTTTGGAGTTTATCATGTTCTTCTTTACATCTTTTTGCCCAAGAAGTTGTTCTTTCTACTGCTAAAGCAATTTGCTCTTTAGAATGATTCATTAGCGGCATCGTATCTAGGCACATTGCGATTTCAGAATCAATATCTAATTGAATTTGCATATCTTTTTCAGGAGTTATGAAAACTGTTTTCCCGTCATAGGGATTTTTGAAATGAACTCCTTTTTCTTCTGATTTTTGATAAAGCGCTTTAGAATACATTTGGAATCCACCAGAATCTGTTACATTTATTCCATCGTAATTCATGAACTTTCCAATTCCACCCATTTTCTTAATTAATGCTTCCCCTGGACGCAAATGTAAAACAAGAGTATTAGAAATCACTGCTTTGGCATCCATTGCTTTCAAATCCATAGATGAAATATGCTTAACTGATGCTTTTGTTGCGACTGGCATAAAAAAAGGAGTTTCTATTTTACCTTTTTTTGTTTGAATAACCCCTACTCTCGCTTCAGTCTTCTTATCTTTCTTTAAAATTTTAAAACAGGATTCTGCCATGAAGTTAGATTGTGTTTAGGATATAAAAAGTTAATCTTTTAAACTATTTTACACCGAATAATCGTTCCCAGAAACTAGTAACCTGTTTAATCTGTTCTTGAGCTTCTATGAATACTAACTGTTCTTCGATCTTACTCAATCTTGTTG
>CAZCGJ010000012.1:0-19324 GCA_964498295.1 Candidatus Woesearchaeota archaeon
GATGACTACAGTTAATAACTGAGTTGAAAATCATTGGGTGCTTTGCACCCTTTTTTATTTTTTTATTTTACCCTTTTGGGTTGGAAGGAAAGAATCTTAGTAAATGTTTTTAAACTCTTTATCCTTTAGTTTCTTATGAATTTGGTGGAAGGTATAAAATCAAGAAGAAGTGTGAAGACTTTTAACGGGAAAGTTCCAAACTGGAGAAAAGTTATTCAGGCTATTGATATTGCAAGGTTTTCTCCTATGGCTGGGAATATGTATTCTGTAAAATTTATTATTATTGAAGATAAAGACAAGATTGCAAAAATAGCTGATGCATGTCAGCAGAGTTTTGTTTCTAAAGCCGGAGCTTTGATTGTTTTGACTTCTAATAGAGAAAAAGTTAGAAAGATGTTTGATGCAAATGAAAAAGGCTTTGCACAACAACAGGCTGGTGCTGTGATTCAAACTTTAATGTTAGCTTTGGAAGAAAAAGGTATTGACAGTTGTTGGGTTGGATTTTTTGATGATGAGATTGTTAGAGAAGCAATAGCTGTGCCAGAAGAACAAGTTGTTGAAGCGGTTATTCCAATAGGTTTTGCAAATAAAGAGAAGGTTTCTAAAAAAACAAAAGAGTCTTTGGAAACTTTAGTATTTTTTGAGAAGTACGGTACTAAGAAGAAAGAACCTGAAACAAGAGTTAGACTTGGTTGGACTTAATTAGCTCCAGATCGTTCCCCCGCCGAGAACTTTATCTTTCACATATAAGACTGCTGCTTGTCCGTCCGAAACTCCGGTTATTGCCTTATCAAGAATTAAATTGAATTTTCCTTTTTTGTAAAATAATTTTGCAGGTAATAATTCTCCGACTTGTCTTATTCTTGCTAAAACTTTGTGCGGTGTTTTTTGATAATCTTTTTTATTTTCGTCTATTAGATAGAAATCTTTGATAATCATTTCTTTTCTCAGAAGAATTTCATGTCCTTCTGGAGCAACTATTAAAGTATTTGTTTTTGCAACTTTTTTTGCAACATACCATTTGCTATAGTCTTGTCCCTTTTCTTGCTCATGTGAAATGTTTATTCCATATCTTGGGCCGATTCTTTGTCCTATAGTATAATAATAAATACCGTCGTGTTCTCCTATTTTTTTACCCTCTGGATTAAGTATGTCTCCTTTTTTTGGTTTGATTTTTTTCTGTAAGAATTCTTTTAAATTTACTTTTCCTATAAAACAAATTCCTACTGTTCCTTTTTTATTGTAGTTTGGGAAATTATCTTTTTCTGCAATTTCTCTTATTTGCACTTTAGTGTAGTCTCCGATTGGAAATAAACAATGTTTTAATTCAGACTGTTTTAGCATATATAGGAAATAAGATTGATCTTTTGTCTCGTCTTTTGCTCTTAATAATTCATATTTATCTTTCTTCTTTTTTACTCTAATATAATGTCCTGTTGCAACAAGATTTATTTTTCTTCTTTTTGCTTCTTTAATTAAAAGTGGAAACTTTATTTTTTGATTGCAGTCTATATCGGGGTTCGGGGTTATTCCTTTCTTATACTTTGAAAACATTTCGTCGACAACCCATGATTTATATTCTTTTTCAAAATCTAGTGTGATAAGTTCGATTCCTAATTTTGCTGCAACTTTTTCTGCAAATCTTCTTTCTTCTTTCCATCTGCATTCACCTGTTATTTTATTTTTCGTGTCGCTCCAGTTTTTCATGAATGCACCTATCACTTCATAGCCTTGTTTTTGAAGAAGCATAGCGGCAACACTGGAGTCTACTCCTCCAGAAAGAGCTAATAAAACTTTTTCCTTTACCATGTTTTAAGCAATATATAAAAAATTTCTACTATAATCATTGTCCATGCAGCTAGATAGAATATTCCATGATCAAAGATGGCTCCTAATATAAAAAAAAGTAATGTAAGTCCTAAAAAATACCAATCCGTTTTTATTTTTTTCTTTACCATCTCTTAACTAGTGAAAAGGGATATAAAAATCTAATGAAAAATAATACGTCCCCAGGAGGACTCGAACCTCCGACCCCATGATTAACAGTCATGTGCTCTACCGGCTGAGCTATAGGGACTTATGAAATGGGTTAGAAAATGTGATTTTTAAAGGTTTGGGGGCACTAGTCTAAGTTCTTCAAATCTTGACTCGGGTCTCGCAGACCTAAATCTTCTGAACTTAGTTTTCTAAGGTTTGAATTCTGTCTTTCTATATATGAAAAAACATTTCCGTGCTTTGCTCCCTGAATTAAAGAGATTATTCCCTGGATTAGATACGGCATGTGATCTGTATCTGAGATTAACCCTACTTGGTTATTGTGGACTACTATTCTTGAATCTGTTAGGGTTTCAATTGTTCTTTTTGCTTTTCCTTCTGTTCCGATAACTCTCGAACGGATTTCCTCTAAGTTCTTTCTATGTGTGTGTTCTTTTATATTGACATATCCCAAATCCCAGTCGTCTTTAAGTAAAAGCATTGCATCTTCAAGTTCAAATCCAAAATCCAATGCTTGAATAATTTTTTCTACAATTACTTCGTTAAATTCTTGTCCATTAATAACAATATTATTTCTTTTCAAATCAGCATGAATGTCTATCTTTGCTTGTATTTTTGGCAAGGCTTTCTTTATTTTTTCAGGACTGGAAATTAATATTTTTCTCATTATTAGAATTCATTCGCGTTGGTTTTTAACATTCCGTCTCTCTTAAGTTTTTCAATTGCAGCTTTAGAGTACTTGAACAAAATGTCTGCTTTTTCGTCTTGGTCAAATTCCCAGGGTTCAACTATAACTACATCGCCTTCCCTTAACCAAAGTTCTCTTCTAAGTCTTCCAGGAACTCGGCAGTTTCGTGTTTTTCCGTCCATACATGAAACCATCATTCTTCCCGCTCCGACTCTTTGAGTTATAATTCCGATTACTTCTCTACCTCTAGGTAGTTTTACTCTTACTGGAGCATCTGGATTAAATTCTCCTTCTTGATTATGGTCAGGTCTGTGATAGCTATTCATATTATTAGGTATCTTTTTGGGTTTTTAAACTAATCTGAAAGTTTATATAGAACTTAATGCTTGATATTATAAGGTGTTCAGTTGTCAGACTGTTTCTGATATAAAATGGCATACGAACAACAAAGAGACGAGTTAAGCGAGGGCATTGCACATTCTTTACTTAGTTTAGCTATTGAAAGAGAATATCCACTTCATCCAGGTGTTGGTTTTTGGGGATTTACTCAGGGTATTCAAAATTCTGGAGTTGATGTAGGGTTTGATACTAAGTCAAAAAAAGCTACCTTTCATTTTAATCTGCCTGTTGATGGAATTAAATATTATGTTCCGGTTGAAATGTTATATAGTCACGCTATTTCTGGTTCTGGCAGTGTTCCTGGGAGCCCACAGGCTTATCTAGATTCATTAGGCGATTTGTTTTTTGCGAGTCAACTTGCATTATATGATTCTTACGGAGTTGATCTGACTGGAGGCCAATTAAGGGAATTAACTTTACATTTTTCTTCTCAAAAAGATATATTTGAGAAAGCAATGCGTGAGATCTGGGCTGGTTTTTTTGATAAATATCATGAGAATTGTTTGGTCTCTGTAGAGGGTGAGATTCCTGTTTTGGCCGATTCTTCTCTTCTTCCTGTTGTTTTGGATGATGAAAATCTTTCTGATTATGCAGAGGTTTGTAGAGAAAATATTAAAGGCGGGCGTGAGAAAGATGAATTTCAGACTTTTGTTAATGATGTATTTTTAACCGAGTTAGCAACTTCAAAAGGTTATCCTATTCAAGCAAGAGATCCTAGAAAAATAGAGTATGGTCCTTTCGATACGCTTGTGCATGGCCACATAATAACTTGGAGAAATTTAGAGAAGTTAGTAGTTTAATTTTTAAAGGAGTTCTTCTACTTAGAATTATGGAATTTAAAGAAAAGAAAAATGAATTGGGTGCGAATGTGCAGAAGAAGCCAACTAGAACTATTTCAGGTGTAGCGCCTTTGGCTGTAATGATTCCGCCTAGAAAATGTGATCATGGAGCTTGTTTGTATTGTCCAAGTTTTGGAAATTCTCCACAAAGTTATACTCCTGAAAGTCCTGCAGTTCTTAGAGCTTTAAGTTTAGGTTATGATCCTAGGAAGCAAGTTGAAACTAGATTAAATGCTTTGAACGGAATGCATCATCCTACGGATAAAATAGAATTAATTATTATGGGTGGAACTTTTTTGGCTTTTGACAGAAAGTTTCAGTTTGATTTTGTAAAAAAATGTTATGATGCTTTGAATGGTTGTGACAGTAAAACTTTAGAAGAAGCTAAAAAAATAAATGAGACTTCACAACACAGATGTGTTGCTCTATGTATTGAAACTCGTCCTGATTTTTGTTCTGAAGCCCAAATAAAAGATATGTTGGAATGGGGAACGACTAGAGTTGAAATCGGTGTTCAAATTATAGACGATAAAATATATAAAAAAATCAATAGAGGTCATACCGTAAAAGATGTTATTGATGCAACTATTAGATTGAAAAAAGCAGGTTTTAAGTTAGGTTATCATATAATGCCGGGTTTGCCAGGAAGTAATCCAAAAAAAGATTTAGCTGTTTATAAAAAAATATTTTCTGATTCAAAGTTTAAACCTGATCAAGTTAAGATTTATCCTTGTCAGGTTTTGAAGAATAGTGGTTTGGAGAAACTGTATTATAATCACAAATTTGTTCCGTATGAAGAGAAGGTTGTTTCGGATTTGGTTGTTAAAATGATGAAGGTTACACCTCGATATGTAAGGGTTATGAGGATTATGAGAGAGATTCCTAAGAATTATCTTATTGCAGGATTGGTAAAACTTGATTTGAGAAAAGATGTTGAAGAAAAGATTAGATTAGATAAGATTAAAGTTAATGAGATTAGGTTTAGAGAGATTGGATTTGCCATGAGAGATGCTAGGAAAGTGAATCATGATTTAAAAATTAAAAAAACAGTTTATTCTGCTTCTAGTGGAAAGGAAATTTTTGTTGAATGTGTGAATAAAGATGATTTGTTGTTTGGACTTTTGAGATTGAGACTTGAGGCTAAGAAGAATGTTCCTGCTATGATTAGAGAACTTCATGTTTATGGTCCGGCTTTGAATTTAGGCGAAGAAGGCGTTATTAGCCAACATAAAGGAATTGGAAAACAATTGATGGCTGAGGCTGAAAAGATTGCTAAAAAGGCAGGCTACAAGCAAATAAGAGTTATTTCTGGCGTTGGTGTGAGAGAATATTATAAGAATTTAGGATACGAACTTGATGAAGAAAAGATTTATATGCAGAAAGATATAGTTTAGAGTCTGTTGTTTCTTTAAAAAGTTCTTTTTGGTTAATATTTTATGTTAATTAGAAGACCTACAGAAAAAGATTTATGTTTTTTAACTAGATGTAATAATTCTGAAGCTAAATGGGTTGGTGTTGAGGAGCCTTCTTGGTTTCAGCAATATATGGATTTACCAAACTTTATGGTAGCTGAAGAAGAAGGAAAACAAGCGGGTTTTTTGATGGCTATGGGTCCTGAGGTAGATTATGATAGTAAGAATTTTTTATGGTTCAGAGAAAGAATGCAAGATTTTGCTTATGTTGATAGAGTAATAATTAATCCTGAATTTAGAAGAAGACATATCGCTAGTGCTTTATACAAAGAACTTTTTGCTAGAACTCCTAATATTCCTACCGTTTGTGAAGTTGCGATTAAACCTGATGAGAATTCAGAATCAATTCCTTTTCATGAAGGTTTGGGTTTTTTAGGTATTGGGGAATTTTCTGCAAATGGTAAGAAGTTATGTACTATGTATTATCGATCTCCTTCTAAGGGTTATTTAATTAAGAAGTAGTTCATTACAAGCCAATATTTCTTCATTTCTGAATATTGATAAGTCTATATCTAAAATATTTTCTTTAAAGTTATTGTATAGTTCATCTAATAGTTTGTCTACCTCTGTTGTTTTTTGAAAAAGAAATTCTACTTCTAGTTTCCAAGGCCCTATCGTTCTTATTATATTTATACAATGTTTATTATTTTTGAAGAAATTTATCATTTTTTCTTCGATTTCTTCAGAGTATTTTTTTGGAGAGAAAAGAAGTTTGTATGAATCAAATCCTAATTTTTGATAGTCTATTCCTGTTTTATAGATATAGACTATTTTATTTTCTTTTAACCTCTGTATTCTATTCTTTGTAGCATCAATACTTAATTTTATTTTTTCTGCTAGATCGACTAAAGACATTCTGGAATTTTCGTGTATGATTTTTATTAATTTCTTGTCGATTTCATCTAGTTTTTTATTTTCTATCTCTCCCCAGAAAATATTTTCTCCAATTGGATTTTTTGTATCTGTTTCTAACAAGTTTTTGTGAAATAATCTGGCATCTATCATTGTACAGAATTTTCTTTCAGCGATTATTTCTCCGAATTTTTCTAATAAAGAATTTTCAATTTTATTGAATTCCTCATGTGTTTTTGCAAATAGTGCAATTGCAAAATTCCATGTACCTGATGAATCAAACATTGCAAAAATATTCTTTTGTTTTCTCAGATATTCTTTTAGGGCTTCTTTCTGCTCTGATGTTCCATTTAGTTTAAAGTAAAGTTTGTATGATTGATTTCCAAGTTTTTTATAATCTATATAACAAGTATACTGTGTTATTATTTTCTCTTTCTCTAGTCTGTTTATTCTATATTTTATTGTGTCTTTTGATAGGCGGCAGATCTTAGCTAATTCTTTAAAAGTTATTCTAGGATTATAGTCTATCATATAAAGTATCTTTTTGTCTACAAGGGTTAATTTCTCCATATTTTATCTTAAATAGGCTTTATTTATAAATTTATCGTAAAAAGGATGAAAATATAGTAAAAACTTTCATATACTAGTATTCCTATGTATTGTTACTATAAAGGAGTAAAAACAAGATGAAAACACAAAATATAACACAAGAAACACAAGAGGTTTGTTCTGTATGGCAAGAGCAATCCAAGATACCTTATAGTATCTATTCTGCTAAAACAGATAGTACTGGAAGCGAAGAGTTTTTTGAGTTTGTGAGTAATTTAGAAAAACAATTACAAGATGTTGAAGGAAGTGTTGTAATAAATGGAGGCCATTATATTCCTTTTGATTCAAGTTCAGACTACTTGCCAAAAAATGCAAAACAAACTTGGAATCAGGCATGTTATATTGCGAAAAGACTCCAGGGTAATGGTATTGACGCAAAAGTTAGTTTATTAATAAATGATCTTCCATTAAGCCATGAAGAAAGAGCAAAATTAGATTACTCCGTTCCTCGGGCTTTTCAGAATGTTGCAGAAAATTATGGCGTAGAAATAATGACTTCTGCTGCAAATAAGGGATGTGCTCATTCTGAGAAAAAAGGAGCAAATAGATTTTCTAGATATGAAGAGAGAGCTACGTGGAACATTTATCCTCAAAAAGTAACAAGTTATTGTATCGGAGCAATAATTGATTATCTTAGGGATATAAAATCACAGGGAGCAACTGAATCTGTTTGGGTGACTCCAAAGTGTTCTAGCAAAAATATGTTAGATGCATTGAGAATGTATACTAAATATGAAGGGGGGGTTGGCAATCAATGCTATTTTGATACGCCAAATTGTTTCAAATGAGCGTCCAATATCAAGAACCTCAAACCTTACCTGGATACAACACAGTATCTCCTTACAAGGGCAATAGTGAAAGTATAGGCAATATTACTGGCTCTTCTTTAGAGAAAGCGGTTGAATTAGTAGTCCCTAAGTCACATGAATGTCATTGTACTGCCGATAGTCCTTGCAAAAAGGACGGAATTTGTAGATGCATGGCAGGGTTACAAGCTAAACTTGCAGGAGTAATAAAATGAGCAGCGATAATCTCATTAAGCGCCTTTCTGAAAATGTTTTTGGCGATTCATTCGAAATTGCCGAGAAAATTGCAACAGAATATTGTAATTTCTGGAAAATTCCTTATCAAACTGATATAGAACAAGAAATTTGGTCTACTTTATTTTTAGATGGTAGAGAAAGATTGCTTCAAAAACTTCCTGCAATGTTTGATTGTCAGAATTACGATCATACAAAAAATCCTTATTGTGGAGTTCACCAAGCTTGTGAAAAATGGAAGGAGAAAAATAAACGTGATTAACATGGAAACACGAGACAGAAAACAAGTTGAAATAGCAAGACCACTAATTGTAGAAGATCAAGGAGATCCTTTAAGACTTTTAGAGTGGGTTGTAAAAGAAGTTCTCCCTAATGCAAGTTATGACATTGCAAGATCTTATAACTCTGTAAGAAAAATGACTAATGAAACTAAATATGGTTTAGTTTTATTGGATCACAGAATGCCTATTGATGATACTGCAGAGCCCGTTGCTCCTACTGGTGTAAATGTTGATTATACTGAATATTTTAAGCAAGAAAGAGCTTATAGTGATTGCTTAAGAAATATTGGTTATTCATTAATTCCTGAAATAAGAAGAAGCAATCCTAGTGCCGTTATTGTTGGAACTTCTTCGATGAAAAGAGAACTTAGTGATTTTCCTTCTCCTGACTTTAGTTTGAGTAAATTGAATGCAAAAGAAGATTTAGAGAAAATTCTTTCTGAAATAAGGATTGGAGAATTGAAAGGAGGTGAAACAAAATGAGCGACACATTAGAAAAAAGATTACCGCGAACTGGAGAAGTACACGGTTGGGACGGTTCTGACTTTAGATTCGGAATGGTATCTAAGTATTCTTTGGTTGGATTTTGCTCCGAAGAAAGCAAAGATATTATGTACGTCAGAGCGGATTGGGACTCTATCTGCGGATCTAGTAATCCAAATGGATATGGATCAATGGATCAACATGGGTATATGATTAAACAATTCAAAACAGTTCAGGAAAGAGAGAAGGCTTATAGGAATTACGTAGACTACAAGATGCCCAACGGATCTTATTAAATTTAGCCTCTTTTTTGAGGCTTTTTTATTTTAATAAACTCTAAGTGCAGGTAGAATTCCCATGAATACAATTATTAATAATTGCGTTATTTCTCTAGCTATTCTTTCTTTAAATCCTTCCGGATTATATGAAATTACAACCCCCGCTCTTACTGCTGTTAATAATAAATCTATTGCAAAAAAAGATATTGAAAGATAAATTGGGGCTACAAATGCAAGTATTAGCCCTAAAATATTAATAAAAAAACCATATCCTATTATAAAACTTATACGTGCTAATTCTCGCCATCTATGTGAGTCAGAATATGTTGCTTCTTTTATTCTAGAGAGAAGACCACAAAGAAAAAAAGGTATAATTAATGCAAGTTGGATACCTAAAAATATACTTTCCGTTAGTAACTCTGGTTTTATGGTAATTATTAATCCGAACAGGGCAATTGCAATTCCCATAAGAGTTACATCAACAAGATTTCGCGTGTCTACCTTAAATCTCTTTTTTCCTTCCGATAACTTTTCCATTTATTTAATTAATCTTTGAACCTTTTTAATTATTTCTCTTTATCTAAATCCTTTTAAACCATATATTATTTTCGAGTGTAAGGTGATAAAAGATGGATTTTGATGAAAATGGTCGGATAATTGTTCCTGGTGCAGCCCCTGTCGAGAAGCCAAGTAGGAAGCATTCTTGGTCCTTATATAAGAAAAAAAATGAAGATGAAGAAGAGGAAAGATTTGGCACTCTTGATTCTATTGATGTTGATTATGAAAAGCAAGGGGAAAAGCTTCATCCGCTTAAGTTTACAAATGGAAAGACGCAGGAGGATGTTGTTAAGGAAGTTCTAAGTGCAATTGATGCTGGAAATAAAATTATTTTTGTTAGGGGTGTTTGTGGAAGTGGTAAAAGTGCTATGGCTCTAAATCTTGCAAAGCATTTCAATAAAACTTCCGTAGTTGTTCCAATAAAAAGTTTACAGGATCAGTATGAAAGAGATTATACTAAGAAAAATTTTATTTTGAAAGAAGATGGAAAAAAACTCAAGATAGCAGTTATTAAAGGGCGAGGAAATTTTAGTTGTAAATTTTGTGATGGCGGTTGTAAAGCTGATGATCCTCAGTTGCCTTGTGATATTGAATTAAGAGAGAAAAACATGAATAAGATTTTGACTTTTATTGGACAAAATCCCGAAGTCAGAAAAGAAGATTTTTCAAGTGTTGCAGATGTTAGGAGGATTAGCGTTGCTGCAGCATGTCCTTATTGGTCCCCTATTATGGGTGCTGAAACTGGTGGGAAGGTATTAAGTAAAGCAAGAAAAAGAAAATATATGACTATTTCAGGAAAAGAATATGCTTTATTTGAGAGAGCCAAGGGTTGTGGTTATTATCAGCAATATCATTCTTATATTGATGCGGATGTTTTGATTTTTAATGCAATGAAGTATATGCTTGAAACTGCAATTGGGAGAAAACCTAAAACGGATTTAGAAGTTATAGATGAGTGCGATGACTTTTTGGATAGTTTTGCAAATGAAAAGAAGATAAATTTGAATAGACTAAATTCTGCATTAGCTAGTTTGGTTCCTGAAACTCCTAAAGATAAGAATACTATAAAGGAAATGAGTTTACTTGCAAATAAAATAATTGCAAATCATACTGATGGGATTGAAAAGTTAAACGCTCATAAATTTAAGGAATTATTTGAATTAATTTTGGAGAACCCTTATCTTGCCGAAGGAGAAGATGGAAATTATTATAATTTTGTTTTTGAAGCAGTAAAAAGTTTTGAGGATTTAATTGATGAAACATATGTTGCTTTAGAAACTTCCAAACAAGAGCAACAATCTTTATTCAGTTCTAGTTTCGGAGATACGGTGCATGTTAATCTTGTGTCTATTAATGTTTCTAGGAGATTTAAAGATTTAATAGATAAGAATAATGTTTTGGTTTTAATGTCAGGCACTTTGCATTCAGATTCTGTTTTGAAAGATATTTTTGGTTTAGAGAGATTTAAGATTATTGATGCAGAGATTATGAGTCCCGGAAAAATTACTAAGTATCGGACTGGTTTTGAAAAAAATTGTAAGTTTGAGAATTTTAAAGCAGGAGTTTATACTCGGGGAGATTATTTGAAAGCGCTTTCTTCTGCAATTTCAAATGCAAAACCGCCTGTTTTGGTTCATGTTTCTACTTTTGCTGATTTACCTACTGAGTTAGAGAAAAAGCAAATTGGTTTTAGTAATATCATTTCGAGAGAGGAATTTGCTAAACTCCAGTTAGATAATAATGCATTTAATGATTTCAAAGCTGGTAAAACTAAAGTCCTTTTTACTACAAAATGTTCTAGAGGTGTTGATTTTCCTGGAGAGCAATGTAATTCTATTATTGTTACCAAATATCCTTATCCAAATATTCAAGGTTTGTTCTGGCAGATTTTAAAGAAAGAACAACCGACAAAGTTTATGGAATTCTATATGGATAAAGCTCGACGTGATTTGGTTCAAAAAGTTGCTAGAGGGGTTCGTTATAAAGGAGATCATGTTTTCTTATTAAGCCCTGATTCTAGAGTTTTAGATGGGAAAGTTGACTAAGGAATATTTATAAAAGTCTTTAGCGTTTAATCTTTGAGGTGTGTAGTATGTTAAATAATAAAATTTTTATTCCGTCTAAACGGTTTGCATATATTTTAGGATCTGTTTTATTGTTTGTACTTGTGATGGTTTTGCCAGGATTGTTTGGTAAAATGTTTAGTATTGGATCTCTCGAGCCTGACATGAGCATTGCATTCGGTTGGCCGGTGTCTTTTTTTGAATATGACATCTTGAATATGACTACTATTTCTTTTAATTTGGTTACTATGATTTTAAGTTTGTTGTGCTATCTTATTATCAGTTATGGATTAGATGTTTTATTTTCTTTTATGGTGTCTATGATAAATGGTCCTGAAAAACCTGAAGAAGTTATGACTCAGGCAAGAAAGGCTTATTTCTACTATAAAGGCCAAGGATTAGATGACAAGAAAATCAGAGATTTATTTAAGCAAAAAGGATGGAAAGACGAAGATATTGATAGATTAAAATAAAATGTTAATAAATATCGGTAATAAAAATTATAGGAATACTGTTTTCATGGTTGTTTATAGATTTGCAAATGAAGGCGGTAGTCCTACTGGCCAGAAGAATAAGAAGAGAAAGTATCTAATTTTAAAAAGAAAATTGCATTGGAGAGGTTATGAGTTTCCTAAGGGAGGGATTGAAGATGGAGAGAGTGAGCTTGATGCTGTAAAAAGAGAGGTTTTTGAGGAAACTGGTTTAGAAATAAAAAAGATTGTTAATCATAATAAAAAAGGAAAGTATGATTACTCTAGATCATTACCTGATCGAAAAGATATTTCTGGACAAGCATATACTCTTTATTCTGTTGAAGTTGGAGAAGGCGATGTAATCTTTGATAGTCATGAACATTCTGGTTACAAGTGGTTGAGTTATGCAGATGCTTTGAAGATTTTATCCAAACCTAATCAGAAAGAGTGTTTAAAGCTGGTTAATTTTTCTTAGATTTCTTTTTTGTTTCTACTGCTTTTGTAAAATAGCTTTTATAATAGGGTATATGCCAAAGAGTATGGAAGATTGCAATTAGGAGCATAACGTATCCGGCCAATACATGTACAGTTATCATATTTAATGGAAAACTAATTGTTATGCCATAATTTAATCTCAAAAGTAAAAATATAGATGTAAATGCAGTTATGATTCCGGAAATTAATAAAAGCATATTCCAAATCTTTCTATTTTTTACCAAACTTAATTTTCCTTTTTTTACAAGATAAAGTGAAAGTAGGTAAAGGGCTACAAGAACAATTGTTGTTTGCCACATATAATATTCTTTTGTGTTTTCTTTAGCTTCTATTTTTCCAATTTGAGTGCCCATTCGTAATGCAACAAATATTTCTTTTGCAGAGTCTGGAGATAATCCATAGTTATCATGCAATAACTGGAAAGAATCTGTAGTTCGAACTGTATTTCCGATTGTTTCTGAGAGTTTTTGAGCTAGTAATTGTGAATTAATTTGATAAAGATCTGCTGCTTCCTGAACTGTTTTAGTTTTAAGGTCTTTTCCGGTGATTAGATCCATTAAATCTTCTGCAGGGATTTGAGTATTTACTATCTCTTGACTATAATCACATATTTTATCTTGGTTTGTATCTGTATAAAGTGCACAATCTCCTGGATATGTATCATTTACTTGTCCGTTAGGGCAAGATAGTTCTGCAGAGATAAAACTAAGTATGAACATTGATAAGATAAATAGTGTAAACTCTTTTTTCATATTTGTGTTGGGTAATTTTGATTTATAAGGTTTTGTTAAGGGTGTTAATCATGACAGGCACGCACGGGTGTCAGTCGCAAAACGATAGTTCTTAATTAGTTGTGACAGAACCAAAGTGTCTTGTCGTTAAGCTTTGCAAAACCAATATCTTTTAAGAAATATATTTTTTCGTTTTCTAATTTTTCTTTAGTATAAACTTTATTCTCTGATGCATCGTCCATTAAAAGAGTGTAAGTATTGGGGTTTTCTTTTGTTTTCTTTTCTGTGAATTCTATTTCTGTTGACAGAGGTTTTATTATTTCTCTGTTAAAATTATTTAAAACTGTGAATAAATCTTTTTGGTCCATTACTTTGTCTACTTTACTTAATCCTCTCTGTTCAACCATTTTTGCAAATGCTTCTGGTTGATATCCTCTTTTTTTGAAGTTTCTTGCCAAAGGTAATCTAATATCATCCCATCCTTTGAATTCTCCCTTTGCTATTCTTTCTGTTATCTTTGTTTTTGAAATTTCCAAATCTGTAAATTTATATCTTCCTAAGAAATATGTGTGTGGAAGTGGAATTCCTAATGCTTCAAAAATCATGCCTTGTCTTAACGCATTGTCTGCGTGTTCTTTTGCCCTAATAATATGTGTGCATTTTTGTTCCATATCGTCGTAGGTTACACATAAATTCATTAGTGGCCAAACTCTATATTTATTTCCTACATGTGGGTGGGGTGTTAAATTAATTCTTGCAAGTGGAAAATCAATGAGTGCTGGATTTTTTTGATCTAAACTTGTTTTAAATCTTAAAACTGCTTCGCCTTCATTGAATCCTTTTGAATCTAACATTTTTCCCCATTTTTCTTGATTTTCTTTTACAGAATTGTTTCTGCATTTGCAAGGTTCTCTAATCTTAGGAATATCTGATTCGCTTGCTTCTTCTTCGCTTTCTTCTTTTTTACAAGTGCAAACGAATGCAAATCCTTTATCTACTAATTCTTCTGCAAATTTGTAATATTTTGGCATTCTATCTGATTGTGCATAATGCTCCGATATGTTTCCAAATATCCATTCTGCTTCTTTTGGGAAAGTTTCATAGCATTCTGGAACTGTTTTTTCTGGATTTGTATCCTCTATTCTTAAGTATAATTTTCCACCATATTTTTTTACATAAAGACTTGCTGGCATGCCCGTTAATATATGCCCAATATGAAATGCTGATGCGCTGGATGATGGAGAAAATCTAGTTATAATTCCTGTAGCTGGGACGTCTTCTAATTCTGGCATCCCAACTCTTTCTTTTCTGTGGGAAATTAATTTTTCAGCTTCTTCTAATTCTTTTATTTGTTCTTCCAAACTCATAGAATTAACTTTTTTTACGATTTCGTTAATTTTAGGCATTACGTCTTTTACTTTATCTCTCTCTAGGCCTTCATGAAATAAGGGATTTAGAACTGCTCCTGATTGGCATTTACCTTCGTGTTCGACTGCATTTTTCAATGCATATGCAAGCATTTTTTCTTCAATATTTTCAATTGCCATAAAAGAGGGTTGTTTTAGATATTTTTAAGGTTTAGTATTCAGAAGTTTACCAGGCAAATCCACTATTGGAACTTTCGCCTACGCCTGCTTTTCTTTCTAGAAGTTCTATTCTTTGCTCCATTTTGTAGAGTTTAGAATCTAAGTCTGAAATTTGGCCTGAAAGTTTTCTCATAAGATCTTCTACATCAGAATTATTAGCAGACATTGTAGGTGTTGGTGTTGAAGGAGTATCAAAGAAACTAAATGATGAAGAGGTTTGGCTCGGAGAAGGAGTTGTTTGCCCTATTGTTTTTATTAGTGCTTTTTCCTTAGCTATTTCAGAAGGAAGTTTTCTTTTCTTAGTGAAATCTACATATCCTGTTCCATCGCTTGCTTGGAAAGACTTTCCTAAATTGACTTTTGGCTTTGGAATATCTCTGATATCTATAGCCTCTTTTTTATTGAAAAACATATTTATTTTACGGAGAGGTATTATTTAAATGTTATTGAGCTTATTTTCCTTCTTGTGTGTTTTCTACTTCTGTTTCTAGATTTCTTGGAAAATAACTATCTACTGATTTTCCGTCTATTTCAAAATATACTCTTTGACCATCAATTTCATAAAATCTTTCTGGAGCGTCATTTCCTATAATATTTCTAACTTGTACTTGTGGTGCTTTTTGATAGTTATCTACTATTTCTTGAGTTCTATTACAGGATTTTATTGAGCCAATCATTGCAATGAAAACCATTGCGTATAAACCGTCTCTTTTAGTTCTCTGATTAATTACGTTGATTCCGTGTTTTATTTCTTGAATATCTCTATCTGTTACCATTTTGTTTTTATCAAATTACATTGATAAAATAGTTATGATTATCTTGCTTAAGAAATTTTACCCGAATATATGCGACGATTTCTTTATTTTCAAAAGTGTTTTAAATTTAAATTTGCCAAAGAGATTATGAAAAATTTATATGTTCTGGTACATGAAGAGGCTACTAAAGAGAATAGGAAAGTAAGAAGAGAAGTACTCAGAATTAAACGAGAAGAAAAATTTGTACTCGTAAATGGAAATCCTACTATTGTAGATTATATAATTCCAGAAAATACTTCACGAATTTTAGTTTGTGGCGCATATCATGGCAGACAATCGTGGGATCATAGATGCGTTGATGAGCAAATAAAAGCACTGCGAAGAAAAGGGTATTTGCCTAAGCTATATTTACCTGCAACTATTTCTTTGGATCCACAATAAAGTTGTTCTTGAAGATGGGATTTTTTAAAAGGATTTGAGAGTTGATTGTATATCTGTATTTATTTAATAACTATAAAGTAGTAATAAGAAAGGTTTATAAATCAAAAATTTTCTTTCTAGATATGAAAGATTATAAATGTATAAGTTTTGCTCCTTGGGCAGAGATTCCACTTAGAGTTTCTCGTTTAATGGCAATGTTTCCAGCAGAGCGGGATTTTGTATTTGAGCGAGTAAATAGTGGTTCTAATAGGTACAATTTTTTTATGTTAGAAGATGATAAACCTGTTCCGCTTATAGAGGGGCAAGTTTATCTCGGGTGTGCATCTGATGCAAAGGATGTTCGGAGAGTTTTAGATTTTATTGTACCTCATGCACAAGAAATTAATCATTTACCTGAATGTCTTCGTTTAAATAAGAGTATATATGAAACAACTTGTTCTGGCTGGGGAATTTTCGCTTCTTATAATCGTGGTAGATAGGTCTTTGAAGATTATTGAAAAGTGTTTTAAATTAGATATTGTTTATTCTTTTATGGTAGAAAAAATATATTTTATTACTGGAAATAAAAATAAGTTCTCGGAGATAAAAGCAATTATTCCGGAAGTTGAACAGCTTGAAATTGATTTAGATGAAATTCAAGAAACGGATGCATATGCAATAATTAAACATAAAATGAAAGAGGCTTTGAAGCACCATTCCGGTCCATTTATTATCGAGGATACTTCTCTTTATATTAAGTCTTTGAATGATTTACCCGGTCCTTTAATTAAATGGTTTATGCAAAAATTGGGAAGTGAGGGTATTTATCAGTTAGTTGAAAAGTATGAAAATAGAAAAGCTGAAGCTAGAACAGTAATTGGTTATGCTAAAAATCAGAACGAAATTCATTTTTTCGAGGGTTCAATTAAAGGAGAGATTGTAAAGCCTAGTGGTGAAACAAATTTTGGTTGGGATCCTATTTTTAAGCCAAACGGGCATGATCAAACTTTTCAGCAGATGACTCGCGAGGAGAAGAATAAAATCAGCATGAGAAGAATTGCAGCACAAAAATTAAAGGAATTTTTAGAAAATAATTAAACATTACTTTTATTCGCCATAGTTTTTATAAATGGTTTTATTTTCTTGTTGGCATGACATGGTATAATCCTATTTCGTGGTTTAAGAAAGATCCAAGTGCATCTGTTAGGTTGGTTTGCGATAATATGCAGTGTGGAGAGAATATTACTGATTCAAGAGTTCTTTATGATGCTGAAAGAGATAAAGTTTATCATGATAATGGTTGTGCAAGAATAGGGATGGCTTTACTCGCTTTGAGCTGTCCTGGGAAAATTATGTATGGAAATGTTGATTGCGTTCCAAGGGCTTCGGTTGTAAATATAAGAAATTCTAAAGGTTTGGATAAAAAAGTTGAAGAAGTTCCTTTAGCTTAATTGTACTCTTTTTTTACCACCCTCCTATTTATCGTCGACAAAAAAGTGCCAGAAAACTTTATAAAGGCTCCGTGTTTTTTGTAACTATGTTTAGTTTAAAGGTGGTGTGCTATGACTGAAGAGAAAAAGAAGGAATATTCTGCTGAAAATATTAAAGTTTTAGAAGGTCTTGAGGGTGTTAGAAAGAGGCCGGCAATGTATATTGGCAGTACTGGAAAGGAAGGTTTGCATCATTTGGTTTATGAAATTGTTGACAATTCTGTTGATGAGTGTATGGCTGGTATTTGCAATGCTATTAAAGTTACAATAAATAAAGATGGTTCTGTGACCGTTGAAGATAATGGGCGAGGTATTCCAGTTGATATGCATCCAGTTTATAAAAAATCTGCAATGGAAGTTATTGTTACAAAGCTTCATGCTGGCGGTAAATTTGATAAGGGTTCATATGCAGTTTCTGGCGGTTTACATGGCGTAGGTATTTCTGTTGTAGCTGCTTTGTCTAAAGACATGAAAGTAGAAGTTAAGAGAGGCGGTAAAATTTATATGCAGGAATATAAAATTGGTGTTCCACAAGAAGCTGTAAAGGTTATTGGAAGTTATGATGGAAATGCTACAGGGACAACGGTTACTTTCTATCCGGACGATAGTATTTTTTCTACAACTGTTTTTGATTTCAATACTCTTGCAACTAGATTTAGAGAAATTGCTTTTTTGAATGCTGGGTTGAGAATTATTTTTGTAGATGAAAGAAATGATAAGAAAGAAGATTTTGTTTATGCTGGCGGTTTGGTTGAATTTGTAAAGTGGTTAAATAGAACAAAAGAAACACTACATTCTAAACCAGTTTATTTCAAAAAACAAGATAATGATTTGGCTATTGAAGTCGGTATTCAATATAATAATTCCTATAATGATAATATTCAAAGTTTTGTAAATACAATTAATACTATTGAGGGCGGAACTCACGTTGCTGGTTTCAAGACTGCTTTAACTAGAGTTATTAATGATTATGCAGAAAAGAAAGGTATTGTTAAGAAGGATGAAAAATTAGAAGGTGATGATGTTCGTGAAGGTTTAACAGCTGTTATTTCTGCGAAAGTTAAGGAACCTCAGTTTGAAGGACAGACAAAAACAAAATTAGGAAACTCTGAAATTAAAGGTATTGTAGACTCAATGACTACTACTGCTTTGGCAGAATTTTTTGAAGAGAATCCTACTATTGCAAATACTATTGCTAAGAAAGCTACTGAAGCATTAAGAGCAAGAGAAGCTGCAAAGAAGGCTAAAGAATTAGTTAGAAGAAAAAATGCTTTAGGTTCTGGTGGATTGCCTGGAAAATTAGCTGATTGTTCTTCTAAGAAAGCTGAAGAAACTGAATTGTATATTGTAGAGGGTCAATCTGCTGGCGGTACTGCTAAAGGAGCTAGAGACAGAGAATGTCAAGCTATTCTTCCATTGAGGGGTAAAATATTAAATGTGGAGAAAGCAAATCATGCGAAGGCTTTGTCTTCTGAAGAAATTGGAAATTTAATTACCGCTATTGGAACTGGTGTTGGGGATCAATTCGATATTGAAAAATTAAGATATGGAAAGGTAATTATTATGACTGATGCGGATGTAGATGGTGCGCACATCAAGACCCTTTTATTGACTTTATTTTTTAGATATGTTCCAGCATTGATTGATTCTGGCCATATTTTCGTTGCTGTTGCTCCTTTGTACAAAATTAGAAAAGGACAAAAAGATACTTATGTTTATTCTGATGAAGAGTTAAAGAAATTCTTGAAAGATGCGTCTGGAAATCCAGAAGTTAGTCGTTTCAAAGGTCTTGGTGAAATGAATGATGAACAACTTTG
>CAZCGJ010000013.1:0-16779 GCA_964498295.1 Candidatus Woesearchaeota archaeon
AGAACTAATTTTCGGTTTTTTCAGCCCTACGACATATGTCGGTAGGGTACACATTGGACTATTTTACTAAACCTTTATAAATGAACTTATTTGCAAATTTATATGAAAGGAATTTATGCTTTGTCAGGTATTTATCCAGTTGAATTGGATTTTAGGGCAATTAGGGAAGCAAGAGCAGTGTTTCCTCATTTAGAAATTGCTATGTTAGCCTTGCCAGCCTGTAGTAATGATATTCCGTCTAGTGAAACTTATAGCTCTATTATTTCTCAGATTAGGGGTCGTTTGAAAACCTCTAAAGATGGCTCTGCTGGCGTATCTTTTAATTTTTATCAAGATTGTCGTCTTGAAGAATTTTTGAGAAAAACTTCTACTGCTATGGTCTCTGTTTTTAAAGATGGTTTATTTGTCTCTGTTAGAGAGGTTCCCTTTGAATCAAGATTAGTTGTGCCTTCTACTCTTTCAGAACAGTATTCTACCATTAATTTTCCAAAGCATTTTCTCAACTTAGATCCTTAAAAAGATAATAATTCCTAGTGTATTAAAAATAAAACTAATTATTGCTAACGTTATAGGTTTTATATCTGTTAGGCCTGCTAGCATCATTACGCCGGCCTCATCTGGTAAGGGTGATGCAATTATCATTCCTGCAAATGCATACATTAGATAATGTTTGATTTTTCTTCCAAATACTTTTTTTATTGTTAGATTTATTTCTCTAGTTATTTTTTCTTTTCTTATTTTTTTAAATTCGTCCTCAAATGAAAATTTTACAAATTTAAAGATAAGTAAATCTCCTAGCATTGCCCCTAGGCCTCCAATTAGTCCAGCTAACCAAACATTTGTAGGCGTATATGTTACAAAATAACCTATCGCGAAAGGGGTTGTAAATCCAAAAGTAAATAAAGAACCAAAGAAAAACATGCTATAATAACCATACTGATGCAATTCTTTTACATATTCAGCAAAGAAAGGGTCGCTAAAAAGAATGTATGCAAATAGAGCAAAACCAATAAGAGTTAATATTTTTGGGTATTTTAATTTGAATAGTCTCTTCATAGGTTTATTAGAGTGTTATTATATAAAAGTGTTTCTAATTTAGCTGTTTTTGACTTGCTTTTTCATGGAGTTTTTTTACAGTATCCCATGAATGTCTAATTATGCTTTCGAATTTTGGATTTTTGTAATTATGTTTTATGAATTCTATTGTTTGAGGATCAGAAGGATAGCCAGAACCAAATTTTGCATCTAATTTTTTTCTCAAATCTTCTATTTCTTCTTCTCTAGTTTCTTTTGCAATTATTGATGCTGCTGAGACTACTGGATAATTAAAGTCTGCTTTGTGTTCTGCTCTGATTTTTATTTTTTGATTTACAACTAATTTTTTTACATATGCAGACCACTCAGCAGTATTTACTGAAGGGCAATCAAGTATTGCTTCTATTTCTCCCTTTACTCCTTCTGACAGTTTGTTGATTATCATTGCGGCCTTTATAGCTTCTAAGTTGTTTAGATTGTCACAATCATCTATTTCTTTTGGAGTGGAAAGTTCTACATGATATGTATAATTTTTCTTAAAATATCTTCCCAAGTTCTTTCTTTTAGAAGGCGTTAAAAGTTTTGAGTCTTTAGCCCCTGCATCTTTAAGTTCTGGTTCTTTTTCTTTCTCTATCAACACTCCTGCTAATGCCATTGGACCTATTACTGGACCTCTTCCTGCGTCATCTACTCCTATTAAGTATTCTACCATATTTTTCTCTATAAAACAAGGTTTATATATCTTCTAGTCGTAGTATTTTTGTTATAATAATGACAAGGGAGGTTAAAATATGAAAAAAACAACGATTGGCTTTGTTGCATTGTTCTTGATGTTATTTGGTTTCTCTTTTGCTTTGGCAGAAAATGATACTCTTGATTCTTCATTGGTTTCAAACGAAACTCCTATGCTTATTTCTGCACAGGTAGATGTCGAGTTAGATAATGTTTCAGAGAAAGAAGCAACTGGAAATCTTTTTTGGAAAAAACTAGATATTTGGTTTACTTTCAATCAAGAGAAGAAAGCTGAAAAAGAACTCAAGTTGGCGGAATTTCAATTAGTTAGAGCTAGAGTTGCTGCTAGAAACAACAATACTAAGGCAATGGAAAATGCTTTAGAGGCTCACAAGCAATTAATTGAGAGAGTCCAAGAGAGAGTTTCAAAAATTGAAAACGGAAATGCATCTGAGAAATTGATTGGTCTTGATAGGGCTATTCAAGTACATCAGGCTAGAATTGCTAGGTTTAACGCTCAGTTAAATAACTCGAATCTTAGTGCTGGACAAATTGAGAAGCTCCAAGAAAGAATTGGACAAGCTCAAGAAAATACTGACCATTTGAGAGAGGTCGCTAACGAAAGAAGACTGGAATTTGAAAAGAGATTTAGAGAAAGAAATGTCAGTGATGATGACTCTAATAATGAAAATGAAACTGAAGATGATGATTCTTTAGATGATTTAAATGACGACTCTAATGAGTCTGAAGATTCCAGTGATTCAAACAAAACAGATGATGATTCGGAAGATGATGCATCTGGAACAGTTTTGAGCGGTAGAGGTCAGTCTGGAAATGCTAACAATTAATTAGATAAATTTTATTTTTTTATTTTTAGATTTTATT
Organism: Candidatus Woesearchaeota archaeon; assembly: GCA_964498295.1. Lineage (GTDB taxonomy): Archaea > Nanobdellota > Nanobdellia > Pacearchaeales > GW2011-AR1 > CABMGO01. The sequence continues at coordinate 2,653 of CAZCGJ010000013.1, forward strand.
GAGTAAAAGGAGACCTTCTTTCTTCTTCAATAGTTTTATAAATCATTTCACATCCCTACTTTTACGCTGAATAAGTACCTGAGGAGGTACCGAAGTGGTCAAACGGGGCAGACTCAAGATCTGCTGGCTTCAGCCTTCAGGGGTTCGAATCCTCTCCTCCTCATTTAATATCTTTTGTAAAATACTAGGTTTTATCTTTTTCTAGATAGTCGGGGGACAACTCGCAGTTTGCTCTTTATTTTTTATTTTAGAAAGGTAATACAAAGCCAAACTGCTCGGGATTTGAATAAATCCTGCATAAGTTATCAGAAATAGCGGGGGCAGGATTTTACTCGCAAAGAGCTCTTTTCATTTTTTACTTTAGAAATTAATTTTGAAAAGCCTCTTTGCTTGCCATGCGACTTGTCGCCTGTTTCAATGCAACCGATATAAGTCTGATTTCGTCTTGCTAAATCAGAAAAAGACGTATAGCGGGGGCAGGATTTGAACCATGCGACCTTGAGGTTATGGGCCTCACGAGCTAACCAGACTGCTCCACCCCGCTGTATTTCTAGGAATTTAGACAAGCTTTTAAAGGTTACCTTTCTATAGTAATTATGGCAAAACGTTCTAGGAAAATTGTGAAAGAGAAGCTTTTGAATGTTCCAAATACCTTAACTTCTATTAGAGTTATACTTGCTGTTGTTTTGATTGGATTGTATTTTATGGGGTGGAAAATTCTTTCTCTTTTGTATGTTTTTATTGCTGCAGCATTTACTGATTTTTTAGATGGTTTTCTTGCAAGAAGATTAAATCAGGAGACTTTATTTGGAGCAAGATTTGATATTCTTGCAGATAGGATTTTATGGATAATTTTTGGACTTTTATTGGTATTTGGTTATCCTAATCAAAGTTACTACAGTCTTTTTGATTTTATGCTTATTTTTTCTAGAGAACTTTTATCAGGTATATTTTTGATAATATATATGGTTATTTTAGGTAACCGAAATGTTATTCCTTATGTTAGATATAGCGGTAAAGTGTTGACTACTATTCAAGGAATTATTATTCCTGCTATGATTTTGAGTGAGACTTATTCTTTTTTTGCTTTTTATAAGCCTCTTCTTATACTGTGTGTATTTTTCGGAGTTGTTTGTTCATTTTATTATATCTTTGATTTAGTATTCTATGAGAATGTAAAGAAGAGTAAGTTTGCTATGTATTATGATTTTATGAACCCTATTGCGCCTGCCGCATATCATGAAAAAAATTAGTTTCTACCGTCAATAATTTCTTTGATTGCTTCGATATTTTCAGCAATCTGTAAACCTTTCTTTGTTAATTTGATAATTTTTATTCTGCCTTTTTTTTCAAAACCTACAAGATTCATTTCTTCAAGAATTTGTAAAATCTTAACTGCATGAGAATATGTACAATCTACTTCTTTTGCAAGCACAGAACCGTACTTTGCTTTATTCATTCTTTTAAGAGCCAGCAACATCATTGCGGGTTTTCTTCTGAAAAACAAATCAAAGTTATCTTCGTGTTCTGCCATTGTAATATATATGTTGTAACCTATATTTCAGAGTTGTAATCTGCTTTTAAAGCTTTCTTAGAATTTTCGTCCATGTTTAGTAGATACAGCTTTATTGTTTTATAAGAACTCTTGGTTTATCTGAAGATCCTTTCTGCGGAAAATATTTCATTTTTGGCGGATTGCTTAGACTAAATTCTAATCTTGGTCCTCTTTCTACTCCTTCTAAGTATATTTTACCCTTGTGTAATAGGAGATCTTTTGAGCCATAAACTTTAGGAGTATCTCCTCCGATAGTTGCTCCGTATTCTTTAAAATCTAGAGTCATATTGCCTTCTTCTGCTCTCCATTTCCCAATTAACTCGGGAATATAAGGAGGGATTCCTACTTGAGGCGATGATGTGGTAGCTATTCTTTGAACCTGTTCCCCTCTTTTTAATTCATAGTCCACTATTAATCGTGTTTCTATGTCTCTAGCAGGCGAACTTTGTTTTTCTGCACTGCATTTTTCGGTCAGTGCGAAAGAGAGTGAGTCTCTAGTTTTACTGTCCGGTTTTGATTTTCCAACTTCATATACAAATAGTTTTCTTTTTATCTCTTCTAAGTTGCCTATGTAAAAAGTTTCTTCTAATTCTTCTGCTTTTTCTTTTGTAACATCTTTTATTTGTCTATTCTGAAATGATAATGGCTCAGTTGAAACAACATAGGCTGTGTATGAATATTTTACTTCTTCCCCAGAAGCCAAAACTGTTCTATCTAATGCTATTCCAGTATCGCATCTAATATTTAATTCTGTTCTTGCTAATTGATCTTTACTCGCACCATAGTCTGAATATACTTTTCCGTTTATTCCGAAAGGAGAAATGCTATGGTTACTAGGTTCGTTCCAATTTCCGTTAAAGTAAAACCTTTGAGCTTTTGCGATTCCCGTCTGTTTTTGAGAGGCTTTAGGTTTTTCTTCTGAAGATGCATTTTGCAACACATTGTTAAGGGTCTTTTTTTTCTGCTCTTCTTCTTTTGTACAGCCTGTTTCTAATAAAGTGCTTCCTAGAATTGCTCCTGCGCCAAGTAGGGCTAAAAGTCCTGATTTAAAACTTCTTTGCATCATTCAGTTTATTTAGTATTATTTATATATTTTTTGTTAACGCCTTGTACAATAGTTTTTATAGTCTTATTGCTTTTTTAATATATGAAAAATAGGAATGTAGGTTATCTAATAGTAGGAATTTCTATTGTTATTTTGGGAATTATTTTTTTCTTTAATCAGGGTTTGAAAGATATTGTCGATGCCACTTGCGATCATGGCCCTACTTGCACTATGTATGATACTATTTCTATGCAGACTTGGTTGAGCGTGGCCATTGCTGCGTTGGTTTTAATTATAGGGTTATTTCTTATTTTTGTAAAAGAAGAAAAAGAGATTGTTGTTAAAAAAATTAAGGAACCAAAGAAGAAAATTTCTTTAGAAGGTTTAGATTCTAGGGAAAAAAACGCAGTTAAAGTTATTCAAGATAGTGGAGGAATATTTCAAGCAGATTTGATGGACAAACTCGGAATTGGAAAAGTTGGATTAACAAGACTTTTGGATAAGTTAGAAGCAAAACAAATTATTGAAAGAAAGAGAAGGGGAATGAATAATTTTATAGTTCTAAAGCAGTGAAACTAGTTTCTTCAAAGACAATATAATTAGCCTTTTTATCTGATTATTATGAAAATTAAATCAAACAAGGAGGTTAAAATGAAAACTTGGATAATAGCAAGCATATTTTTGGTGCTAGTTGTTTTAGGTGTATTTGGAGTTAATGCTTATAAAGCAAATTCTTCAGGTACTCAAACAGTAGCTAGTTGCGGAAGTTGTAATGGCGGATGTACTGCTGAAAATAATTGTGGAGATAGTTCTTGTGGTGCGACTAATGGTGGGGAATGTACTTGTAGTAAATCATCTTCTTGTAATGGAAGTTGTACTGCTGTAAATTCTTGCGGTTCTGCCGGATGTGGGGCAAAAACAGGATCTGGTTGTGGCTGTAATAAATAACTAAACAACAAAATTTTTTATTTTTTATTTTTTTCTTTAGAATTAAAGGGGTTTAACCATACATAAACTTTCTTTCTTTTCTATCTCTTCTCTTAGCTCGAGCATTTCTCTTTCTGATTTTTCCACGTATTCTTGATTTTGGCATTTTATGTCTCCTAATAAATTGAATTTATTTTGAGTTTATAAAGCTGATGTTTTCTTTTTTTAATAATAAAATTATCTAGTGTACAAGAATAAAGTTTAAAAATAGATGTTTGCATGTTTAGGCAGGTGAAAAAAAGATGGGAAGTTGCTTAGATTTGCGAAAATATCAAGATGGTTCTGCTATCGAAGATGCTTTTGGTAAAATTCTTTCTGGAAAATCTGGCTATAAACCTATTATTGAAAAAAGAATTGATCCTGTAAAATGTCTTAAATGTGGTATGATGATCGTCAGTGATAAGAAATTTTGTCCTGGCTGTGGTGAATTGGTTGTAAGAAAAGCTACTTCTATTAAATGTTCTAAGTGTAATGAACTTTTTGAAGACGAGGATGTTTTCTGCGGAAGTTGTGGCGCCAAAAGAGAGTAATTCTTTTCAAAATGTTTAAAACTGCTCAATTCTAGGTGTTTTTGTGACAAACAAAATATTTGCTTTGTTCATAGTTGTCAAGGAAATTAGCGGTAACTCGGTAAACTTGTTACCTTGCAATTTTTCAAGTCAAATAAATGCTAGTGAAGATATCGCAAAATGAGACTCGCAATTGTCAAAAAAGAAAAATGTAAGCCCTTGCTTTGTGCAAAAGAATGCATGAAATGCTGCCCGATTAATAAAAAAGGCGAAGAATGTATTACTATTGGAGAAAAAGCTAGTATTGATGAAAAGCTATGTATTGGCTGTGCAATTTGCGTTAAAAGATGTCCATTTGAGGCGATTGATATTGTTAATTTACCTGCTGTTAAAGAAGAAAATTTAGTAAATAGGTTTGGTCAGAACGGGTTTGCTCTTTATGGTTTGCCTTTGCCTAAAAAGGGAAGTGTTCTTGGCTTGCTAGGTAGAAATGGTATTGGTAAATCTACTGCTGTAGAAATTCTTTCTGGAAAATTATCTCCTAATTTTGGCAAGTTTAATGAAAAAGAAACTGTTTTTGAACACTACAAAGGAACTGAGTTTGGAAAATATTTTGATTCTCTCGGTAAGGATACTAAGGTCGCTTATAAGCCTCAAAATTTATCTTTCTTGTCTGTTAATTTAAAAGTTATTGATTTATTAAAACAAAGAGGAGATGAACAAAAAATTAAGGAACTTGCGAAAGAGTTACATGTTGAGCATTTGCTTGAAAATAACTTAAGTAAACTTTCTGGCGGTGAGTTGCAAAAGATTGCGATTTTAACTTCTTGTTTAAAGGATGCAGATTTATATTTCTTCGATGAGCCTTTAGCTTTTTTAGACATTGTTGAAAGACTAAGAGTTTCTGAATTTATTAGGAAAATTGCTGAAGGAAAAACTGTTATTGTTATTGAGCATGACTTGCTTATTTTGGATTATCTAACAGAATATCTAAATATATTTTATGGCGTGCCTGGAGCCTTCGGTTTGGTTTCTGGAGTAAAATCTTCTACTAACGGTGTAAATACTTATCTTGATGGTTTTATTAAAGAAGAAAATTTGAGAATAAGAGATTCTGCTTTGAGTTTTAATTTTACAAAGAATCAAATGGTTGCTGGAAGACAGATTTCTGAGTGGCCTGCATTTTCTAAGAACTTTGGCGCTTCTGCTGGAGTGGCCTCTGATAAGGCCTCTTTTAAATTCAGTGCAAAACCTGGTGCAATAAAAGAAAATCATGTTATTGGAATTTTGGGGAAGAATGGAACTGGGAAAACAAGTTTTGTAAAATGTTTGGCAGGACTTGAGGAAGTTGAGATCGAGGGAATAAAAACAAAATTAGATTTGGATTTAAAGATTTCATATAAGCCTCAATATCTAGATACGAATTCTGAAGATTTTGTTAGAGATGTGATTTTCAAAGAGAAAATTTCAAAGAATTTAGCTTCTATGTTTAGTTTGGAAGTTTTATATCATAAACAAATTAAAACATTGTCTGGTGGTGAGTTACAAAGATTTTCTATTGCAAGAGCCTTATCTAAGGAAGCTGATATTTATTTAATTGATGAACCTTCTGCATATTTAGATGTTGAAGAAAGAATTTCATGCGCAAAGGCCATTAAGGAAATTATGATACAAACTGGAAAAACTGCCTTTGTTGTCGATCATGATTTATTGTTAATTTCTTATTTGGCTGATTCGGTTATTTTATTTTCTGGACAGTCGGGAATTGAAGGCCATTCTTCTGAAGTTTATGGTTTTGAAAAAGGAATTTCTGAGTTGTTGAAGCAATTAGATATCACCTTAAGAAAAGATAAGGAAAGCGGAAGACCTAGAATTAATAAGAAAGGAAGTGTGTTAGATCGTGAACAGAAAGAATCGGGTAATTATGCAGAATTTTAATGAGTTTCATTCCAAAGTTTTCTAAATAACTTTACATCTTCTTCTGTTTTTTTGATGTCTTGGGTTACTTCTAGAGAAATTTCTGCATTTTCTGGAAGCATTCCAATAACTTTTCTTAAATCTATATTTGATTCTGTTAGTGCTAGATGGGTTGTGTCGTCTGGAAGGGTTTGACCTCCAAGATGATAGTGTACAGGGTTTAATTTCAAAAAATTTTCTATAAAATCATAAGGGTCTAAATTCTCTTGGAATGCTACTGAAATCGCATGGTTTATATCAAAGCAGAGTTCTTTGCCTGTTTTTTCCATAAATTCTTTCGTTTCTTCTGGATTTGAGCATGGAGTATTGGAATCTTTTTTCTTTTGCAAATTTTCAATTATTATTCTTTTGTCTTCTATTTCTCTTAAAATTTTTATAGCTTGCTCTTTAGAACAATCATTATTTTCAATAAAACCTGGGTGAAAGATTATTTTACTTGAATTGCATAAATTAGCGATCTCTTGTCCTGCTCTTAATTCATTTCTATTCTCTTTTTCTTTTTTCTTGTCTGCAGGATTTATTCCAAATCCTTGATGCTTACAATGGATTACTACTTTAGCTCCTAACAAATATTTGTTATCTGCAAAACTCATTACTTCTATAAAATCTACTTTGTCCTTAAAATATTCTATAAAATTTCTGTCTTCGTAAGTTTTTACTCCGAGTAACATATTTATCTTTTATTTACTGCATTTTTAAGGTTTGTTAAGATTTAAAAAGATTATATTCTACTTATTTATATGTTTAATAAAAAGCCATTATTATATGCAGGGATTAGCGGTATACTTTTATTTGTCATTCCTATTTTCTTAAATATTCTAGGGGCTTTTGCTTTTCCAGAATTTTTTTCAATTTTAGGAAGTGTAATTTCATTAGTTTTGTCTGTATTCTTTTTATATGGTTTTTATTATTTGGGTTTGAAGTATAAAAGTAAGTTCTTATCTGTTATGAGTTGTATTGGTATTATTATGATAATTTTATTATATCTTGGTTTATTTTCTCTAAATGGACCTATTACTCGGGATGCTGAATTATTTAATCAAACCTATTTTCAGCAACAAATCGTTTTGGATAATTTAAATGCTACAAATGCTAGTGCTGATGAGATTGCTATTATACAAGATGAGATGGACAATACTCTTATGGAATTCTTAGCTCCGTATGCTGTAGGTTTATTGACTTTGATTTTTATTTGGTTGGTTGCTTCTATTTTATTTGATATTTCTTTAATTAGATTAAAGAAAGTCGAGTATGCTAAAGTTACTGGTATTATTGGTCTTGTTTCTGTTGCTTTGACTGTGACTCTTGTAGGTATATTATTAGCAATACCTCTTCTTTTGGCTTATTATGTTATGTTGATTGTTATTCTTTTTAATGAGTCTAGAAAGTTTAAAGAGTATAGATAGTTTAATAAATAATATTTTTGTTGATGTTTTATGGTAGTTAAATTAAAAGTTTTAGAGGACGTTTTTCGATTAATTTCGAACTTTCAGATCGACCGAAAAAGTCCGATAGCGGCAACTCGACAAGCTTGTTGCCTTACAAACTCTTTTGGAGGTTTGTAAAATGAAGCAATATATTGTAGATGTTTTGGAAGATGTTTTGGCTGGAAAGCTAAAAAAAGAAGAAATTGAAAGTTTAGTAGAGGTTCCTCCGCAACAAGAAATGGGTGATTTTGCGTTTCCATGTTTTTCTTTAGCTAAAATTGAAAAAAAGAGTCCTTTGGCGATTGCGCAGGATTTGGTTGAAAAGATAAGGAAGGATTTGCCAAAACAAATATCTGGGGTCGAGCTTAAATCTGCCTATGTTAATTTTTTTATTGATAAAAAATTCTTAGCGGAGACTGTTTTGAAAGAAGCAACTAAGAAAGGATATGGTTCAGGCAAAGAAGGTAAAGGTAAGAAAATTGTAATAGAGTTTTCTCAACCCAATACTCACAAAGCTTTTCATGTAGGGCATATTAGGGGGACTTCTTTGGGCGAGTCTATTGCTAGAATTGTAGAGTTTAATTCTGAGAAAGTAGTGAGGGTTAATTATAGCGGAGATACCGGTATGCATATTGCTAAATGGATTTGGTGCTATCAAAAATATCACTCTTCTGAAAAATTATCAAATGATGAATCTTGGATTGCTAAAATATATGTAGATGCTGTAAAACGTTTAACTGCTGACGAGAAATTGCAGGAAGAAGTTAATGAGATTAATAAGAAAATTGAAACTAAGGAGGATAAGAAAATAAATGAGCTTTGGGAAAAAACAAGAAAGCTTTCTATAGATTCTTGGAAGAAAATTTATCAGGAACTAGACGCTCAATTCGATGTTCACTATTTTGAGTCCGAAGTTGAAATTCCTGGAAAACAAATTGCTTTAGATTTACTAAAGAAAGGTATTGCTGTGGAGAGTGAAGGTGCAATTATTATGGATTTGAAGGAGTTTGGTTTAAGTGTTTGGGTTTTATTAAGAAGTGATAAAACTGTTTTATATTCTGCAAAGGACTTGGCTCTAGCTGTTAGAAAGTCTAAGGAGTTTTCTCCAGATAGATATCTTATTTGTGTAGGGGATGAACAGCTTTTACATTTTCAACAATTGAAAAAAACACTTCAGCTTATGAAATTTAATAAGGCAGATTTATATGACTTTATTACCTATGGTATGGTTCGTTTACCTACTGGTAAAATGTCTTCTCGTACGGGAGATAATATTCTTTATTCTGAATTTATGGATGAATTAAAGGAGCATATTTCAAAAGGTTTAGCTTCAAGAGGAGTTGATAAAAAACAAATAGAAGAGAGATCATTAAAAATTGCGATTGCTGCTATAAAATATTCAATGTTAAAACAAGGTGCAAATAAGGCAATTATATTTGATAAGCACGAGGCTTTAGAATTTGAAGGTAATACTGGTCCTTACTTACTTTATTCATATGCGAGAGCTTCTAGTATTTTGAGAAAAGTTAAGGATTCTAAGAAAAAAGTAGAAGTATTTGATTTGTCTAAAGAAGAGACTGCTTTGTTAACGAAGTTACAAAATTATCCTATTGTTGTTAAGCAGGCCTATGAGCAACTTGCACCTAATCTCGTTGCAAATTATGTATTTGAACTTGCTCAAATGTTCAATGAGTTTTATCATGCAAATTCTGTTATTGGAAGTAGAGAAGAAGCATTTAGATTAAAGTTGATTGAAGCTTTTAGAAATGTTTTGAAAAGTGCTTTGAATTTGTTAGGGATACAAGAATTAGAAGAAATGTAATTTATTTTGTTTCAGTTAATAATCTCATTTGAGGTTTATCGAGTTTTTTTATTATTCCAAACCCACCAAGCTTTGTATGGCTTATACGTGCAAAAAGATCTTCCAGACTTTCTGCTGTTTCGCTTAAATTTGCAGGATCTCTAATTAATAATTTTTTCCCATCAAAGTCAAGTGCAAGTCTGGCATGTCCTTGTCCATTTGGATTTTCTGAAAAAATATACAAATCTCCTCTTGCATATGCCCATTCGTCCATTAAAAATAATGGTTCGCCCATAGTTACTTCACAGGATCTTGTAAATTTGTTAGTTAACCCGTATGGTAAAAATAGTTCATAAAAGGAGGGAGTTATTAGAGTTCCTATTACGGGCTGACAATTTAGAGAGGCGGCTAATTCTTCTTGTGATTTTTCAAATCCGTGTCTTCTAAGTATTGCTTGGAAGATTGCTGGGACGCAAAAGTAATTTTTTTCTTGTTTTGACAGATTGTAATCTATTTTCATAAAAATCTCATTTTATAGGGTTTTAATTGTTTTTCTATTATATAATAAACTCTTTTAAACTAGCTATTTATCTATTATTTATGGGATATAAAATTGAGAAGTCTTCTGACGGTACTATTAAAATAAATTTTAAAGAAGGGTATATTGCAGTAATTATTCCTACAAAAGATGATAAACTTTCAGTTTGCGTTTCTTGTCAGATTGGTTGTCCTGTTGGATGTAAATTTTGTTATAGCGGAAAAACAAATTTTCAAAGAAATTTGACTGCTGAAGAAATTGTTGAGCAGGTTAAGGTTGCTAAAGAAGTTGCGAAAGTAGAACCGACAAGTATTGTTTTTATGGGGATGGGTGAGCCTACTTTAAATTTGAAAAATGTTTCTGAAGCTGGAGAAAAAATTCATGAAGAGTTTAATATTTCTTATAATCGAATTACTATTTCTACGAGTTGTTTGAAAACTTTGGATAAATTAGTTGATACTAAATTCAATATTGCTCTGTCTTTGCATTCTCCGTTTGATGCAGTTAGAAAAAAGTTAATTCCTGGCGCGGTTTCTGTTTCTAAGATTGTTAAGTTTACAAAAGATTATTTGTCTAAAGGGAATAATAAGAAATATGTTATGATTGAGTATTCTTTGATTAAAGGAGTGAATGATTCTGAAAAAGATCTTAAAAAATTAGTTTCTATTAAATGGCCTGAAAGAATGTTGTTTAATTTAATTGAATTTAATGATTTGGGTGAAATGCATGGAAGCAAGATGGAAACTCTTGAGCATTTTAAAGAGGAGATAATTAAGAAAGGTTGGAAATGTTTTATTAGAGGTTCTAGGGGTAAAGATATTAGCGCTTCTTGCGGGATGCTAAGTGTTTAGTTTGATAAAGTATATTACTATTAGTATATTCTCTTAAGGTTATTAGTAATCTTTAAATACTATTGTTCTATTTAATTTGTATGGGGTTGGTGTCTATTGCAGGTTTTATATGCGAGAGATGCAGTCATAAGTGGATTTCTAGGGAAAATTCTTCACATGTTCCGATAGTATGTCCGAAATGTAAGAGCCCTTATTGGAATATAAAAAGAAAGGCGAGGGGAGGCGTTAAAAAATGAGTAGTAAAGAGGTGATTAAATTTATTTTAGGAATTTTAATTTTAGTTGGATTTATGAGTTTTGGAAGCGCATTTTCTGGTTCTGGTACTGGAACAACTGGAAATCCTTATCAAATTACAAATTGGACTACTTTGAATGAAGTTAGAAACGATTTGACGGCGAATTATAAGTTAATGAATAATTTGAATAATTCTCTCCCTGATTATGATATTTATGCAAGTTCAATTGCAAATAGCGGTGCTGGCTGGGCGAATATTGGGGAATTTGTTGCACCGTTTACTGGGATTTTTGAAGGAAATAATAAAACAATAAGCGGATTATATATGAATCGTGCTATGGGGGATAATCATGGTCTATTTGGATCTTTAGATAGCGGGGCTGAAATTAGGAATTTAGGATTGATAGATATAAGCATTACAGGAGATACTTATGTTGGTTCAATTGCTGCTAATTTAAATTCTGCTACAATTTCTAATTGTTATTCAACAGGAAACGTCGCTGGTTCTTTTGATTACATAGGTGGATTGTTTGGATGGCAAGGAGCGGGTACCATTACTAATTCTTCTTCTAATGCAACTATTATTTCTTCTTCTGGCAGTGCTGGAGGATTGGTTGGAGTTCAAGAGAGTGGAATAATTACTAATTCTAGTTTTAGAGGGAATGTTAATGGTTATTCTCAGGTAGGGGGATTGGTTGGTTTTACTACAGGTCAAATTTTTAATTCTTATTCTACTGGCAATATAAATGGTTATTATTATGTCGGGGGGTTAGCAGGATATCAATCAATGACTGGTATGCTTCCAAATTATGTTACTGGTGTAATTGTTAATTCTTATTCTACTGGAAATGTCAGTGGTTATTCTCGTGTTGGAGGTTTGTCTGGAATTCTGTCTGGATTTACTAATAATTCCTATGCATTGGGAAATGTTAATGGAACTGAATATGTTGGTGGCCTTGTAGGAACAATGGAAAGTTATGCAGGAGTGAATAATTCTTATTCAACTGGAAATGTAACTGGTTCTTCTTTTGTTGGAGGCCTTGTTGGAAATATTTCTAGTGGAACCGTTTTTAATTCTTATTGGGATATAAACACTTCTGGAAGATTAACTTCTGCGGGCGGAATCGGTAAGATAACTGAAGAAATGAAAAGTATTTCTACATTAAACGGATGGAATATAGTAGTAAGTTCGGGAAATATCAATGAGGGTTATCCTTATTTAAGTTGGCAAGAGGGTAGCAGTTCACCCATTTGGAAGATTAAAACTTTTGCTGGAGGAAATGGTTCTGCAAATAATCCTTATCAAATTTCTTCTTGGACAGAATTGAATAATGTTAGATATAATTTATCTGTGAATTATATTTTAATGAATAATTTGAGTTCTGAGGATTCTGATTATGCTGGAATTGGAGATAGTTGGGTGCCGATTGGAAATTCTACTTCCGGATATTATTTTACCGGAAATTTTAATGGAGACGGATATACTATTTCTAATTTAACAATAAATAAACCTTCTTCTGATAATGTCGGTTTGTTTGGATATTTAACTGGAAATATAAGTAATATTAATTTGAATGTTCAAGATATTTCTGGAGGGAGTTCTGTTGGCGGTCTAGTAGGTAATCAAGCTTCTGGAACAATTTCTAATTCTTCAGCTACAATTTTCGGCAATATTGTATTAGCAGGTTCTAGTGCAGCAGGTCTAGTGGGTTGGAGCGAGGGTTTTATTTCTAATTCTTCAGCTACAATTTTCGGCAATATTACCGGATCTAGCGTAATTGGAGGTTTAGTAGGTTATCTGGTTCGTGGAACAATTTCTAATTCTTCAGCTACAATTTTCGGCAATATTACTTCAATTGGTTATGATGCTGGAGGTTTAGTAGGTTCTCTAACTTCTGCAATAATTTCTAATTCTTCAGCTACAATTTTAGGTAATGTTATCTCGCCTGACGGCGCAGGAGGTCTTTTAGGAGGGGGCTTTGATGGAACAATTTCTAATTCCTATGCAACGGGAAATGTAACAAGTTCCGGTAATAAAATTGGAGGTCTTATAGGATATCTAACTGAAGGAGCAATACGAGGCTCTTATTACACCGGATCCGTATCTGGTACTGATAAAATTGGAGGTCTTATTGGTTTTCAGAATGGTGGAACAATTTCTAATTCTTATGCAACTGGAGATGTATTCGCTACAGGAGATTATGCAGGAGGTTTAGTTGGGCAATCGCTTGGAGTAATTAATAATTCATACGCGGAGGGAAGTGTTTCTTCAAATCAGATGCATGCGGGAGGTTTTACTGGAGATAACTCTGGAAACATCTCGAACTCTTATGCAACAGGAAATGTAATGGTTGCAGATTATACGGGGGGATTTGCGGGAGATAACTCTGGAAATATTTATAATTCATACGCAACAGGAAATATAACTGGGAGTGGAAATAATGTTGGAGGGTTTGTAGGGTATAGTCCTGGAAATATTTATAATTCATACGCAACGGGGAATGCGAATGGTTTTATGGGTAATCGTGGGTTTGTAGGTTCGCAATTTGTAGGAATTATCTCTTCTTCATATTGGGACGTAGAAACTTCGGGAGTTGGTTCTTCTGGAGATGATAATTATGGGGCAACTGGTAAAACCACTGTAGAAATGAAAGCACAGTCTACTTTCACAGGTTGGAATTTTACGGATCCATGGATAATCGATGATGGATTTAATTATCCTAAGTTGAGAGCACTTTATTTTCCACCTACAATTTCTTCTTTAGGTAATGGAGATTTGGATAGTTGGGATCCGGAGGTATTGGTTGAGTTCAATACCAGTATTTATTCTGCAAGAGAAAACTTTGATAATGCTTGGTTGGAATGGAAAAATTCTTCTCAGGATTGGAGTGAGGCAACTTCAACTCAGATGACTTTGACTTTGATTAATTCTACACATGCTTATGCAAATGCTTCATTCTTATTGCCAGATTATGAAACAAATATTACTTACAGAATTTTCTTAAATAATAGTTTAGAAGAAAGTATGCACTATTATTATAATATCTCTGGATATTGGGACTGCTCTTTCATAATATCTGATGATTATCTTACTTCATCAGACGGGGATTTGGGAACTACTGGTGGTTATAATCAGCAATTATCTTTGGGTAATGTAATTATCAATAATACTGGAGATGCAAACTATACTGGCGGTTGTATTA
>CAZCGJ010000014.1:0-16193 GCA_964498295.1 Candidatus Woesearchaeota archaeon
CGAAATACTAACTTTTAAAAACCAACTAAATTAGAATATTTTGAGGGTATCACCTCTAATCGTTCAGGATTATGAATTTTCAGAGTCTTGAGTGTAAAATATTGAGCCCGTAGCGCAGCCCGGTAGCGCACCGCTCTGATACGGCGGGGGTCCCAGGTTCAAATCCTGGCGGGCTCATTTTTCTAAAAATAATTTTTTAATTTAGAACCCGGCCCCAGGTTTCCTGCGAGGATGACCTCTACTGAGGCCTCAATTCCTGGCGGCTCATTTTTCATCTGTAGAAAGATAGATATCTAAAGCGACTAAAAAAGGTATAATTGAACACCATAATCATTTTAAAGCATTTGTCATCAAAAATAGTATGGCAAAAAGATTTATGTTTGCAGGAGAAAGAACAACTGTAAAAAGATATGAGTCTGGATACGATATACTATATACGCAATTATTTGGTGAAAACACACAAATGCGGAGACCACAGGTTTACGAAGTTAGCACAGAATTACCATATAACGAAAAGGCAGAGAGAGGAAGACTATCTGTTTCAACACAAGACGAACATTCGGGAAATATGCAGACTATAAGGGCGATTGAACCCCTATTCAAGAATACATCTTCTTCTGATTTAATGAGAGCACATTTTTTGGCCGTTCAATCAATTAGAGACGGTATTATCCCTTCTGATTTAGAGCTTAGTGCAATGACTAACCCAAATTACCAAGGGCATAGAGAATAATTTTCTGAGCCGAGTTTTCAAACTTAATATCTTTAATGAGTAGGATATAAATATTTTTAAAGCCGAATTTTGATCTCAAATATCTAAGGAGAAAAAATGATTTTAAGATATCACGTAACTGCTAGATATAGTGCTCAAAATGGATTGAGAACACATGAGAGAGGAATAGGAAGCTTGTTTCACTTAAGTGAGACAGAACTAATGAGAAAAAGAGCAATAGAAATTGCAAGAGACCACCAATATATTACTGTTTCTGTGTGCGCTCCAAAGGGAAAGGATGCAGTTGCAGAAGTTTATTTTAGAGATATTTGGGGGAAAAACGTTTTGCATAAATCTTACTCTAAAAGACTTGACGAAGATTTGTAGAATAGGAAATTTACTATGATTAACCAAGAAGAAAAACATAGGCCAGAATATTACGAAGTCGGCAAACACACTAAAGCAAGAACGGCAGTTAGAGCGATTAAAGCAGATATAGTGAAAGGAGAGGCATATCTTGTTCTTCAGGAACTAGTTGAAATAGACTCTGTTTTAATAAGATTCCCCAATCCAAGTAAAGAATTACGTTCGTGTATTCACTATGAAGAAACTATGAAGCAGAGGCAGGCTGTTGCAGAAAGGCTTGAGAAAATACTTGTTCAATATTCTGGTTTAGACAAATGGAAAAGAGTCTCTGAAAACCCCTATAAGGTTGTAAAAACTACATCGCCCGATGAATATGACTTAATTTGGAATATTAATGTTCCTTCTAAATCAGGCAAACCTAAAACAGTTGCAAGAGTTTACGGAGCATATGAACTAGGAGTATACAGACTTTCGCTTGTCAAAGGCGAAGAAAGAATAGAATATGAAGACAAGCCAGACACTTATGAAAGGTGTGAAGCAAGGCTTGCAGAAATTGCAGAACAAACAATAACAGAACTATCTCAGGCAAAGAAAGTTTAAAAAGGATAATTGGCTGATTTTAATGAGGTGGTTGATTAGCTAAGAGCTGGTTGAATTCGCCTTAGAATTCTAAAATTAAAATGAGACAAACACAAATGGCAGATCAGGAAGGACTATTAGTGTTCTGTTGCCCAGGAGATGCATATTTAGAATGTCGCGAAAGAGATGCAGTAGATTCTAGAGCGAGACTAAATGAAGCATTTGATAAACTTGTAACTTTTTCTCCGAGTTATGCGGAATTCTCTGCAACCCCGGATGTAGTAAAAAAAGTTGGAGAAAAAGTTAAAAGACAAAGAGTGCTCCAAGCATTTCTCATGCAAGATTTAACACAAATAAGAGATATCAAGGCACCCATTACTATGTCTAATTATTTATTTCACTTGAAAAATCCTGCTGTACCAATATGGGAATCTCCTGATTTGGGTGTTGTGTCTATTACAGGAAAACCTGCAGAAGAGGCAGCACAAATAGTAGAGAGTTTTTATCATTCTTTTGGATGGGATGCAGTTATTTCTAGAGAAAGAATTCCACATGAAAAAGCAGTTCTTAGACCACAATCTAGAATTTATCAACCAACAAGTGCAAAAACTACAATACTTAATCCCCATGCCCTTATTACAACTGCCCAGCGTGTTGTATGTTATGATCCGACTAATTTATCATGGAGGGAAAAATAAAATGGATCTGCGAACTAGAAAACTTGCGCAACTTGCTGTAAGAGAAGGAGTTAAAGTTAAACCAGGACATAAAATAATTATCTCCGGCGGAAGCGAATCAATTCCTTTTTTAGTTGAATTGTATAAAGAAATTATTTTGCAAAAAGCAATTCCCATAGTGAGGGTCGGACTTCCAGAAGTTAATGATTTTTTCTATAAATATGCAACTAAAGAACAACTCGAACATTTCCCAGAATATTGGTTCGATACCGTTAAGCAGGCGGACGGCTATATTGGAATTGACACAGAGTTAAACACTAGAGAATTATCAAATTGCGACTCTAAAAAAATGTCTATTCGTGGAAAGGTTACACATAAAATTTCAGAATATGTATGTAATGAAAGAGATAAAATAAAAAGATGTACAATTGCATATCCGTGTTTAGCTTTGGCACAAGAAGCAGAAATGTCTTTTACTGAATATGAAAATTTTGTTTATGCAGCGTGCTTGCAAGATTGGAATAAATTGAGAAAAATAATGACAAAAATTCTTTCTAAATTCAAGAAAAATACTTCTGTGCATTTAATTGGAGAAGGTGTTGACTTGAAAATGAAAGTACATGGAGAACTTGCAAAGTCCGATTTGGATTTTGATAATATGCCTGCAGGAGAAATTTTTATGGCGCCGGTAAGAGAAAGTTTGAATGGATGGATTAAATTTGATTATAATTCAATTAAAGATGGAAAAGAAGTTAGCGATATTTTCTTAAAATTTGAGAATGGAAAAGTTGTCGAATCTAAAGCAAGCAAAAATGAAGATTTCTTAAAAGAAATGTTATCAACAGATGAAAATGCTTCATATGTTGGAGAGCTTGGAATCGGATGCAATCCGAAAGTTACTAAATATACAAATAACCTTTTGTTCGACGAAAAGATTGGAGGAACAATACATTTAGCACTCGGTATGGCCTACAAAGATAACGGTGGCGGAAATGATTCTGCAATCCATTGGGATATTGTAAAGTCTATGAAAAAATCAAAAATGATTGTAGATGGAAAAATTATTCAAGAGAATGGCGAGTGGAAATTATGAGCGATAAAAGTAGATATGATTTAGCAAATATAAGGGATGATTTTAGTGATGCTCCTATTTTAGAACTACTTGATATATTAAGAGATGAAACATTATTTTTTCATTCTCCAAAAAATGATAGAAATTATGTTTTTCATATTCAAAGATTTCCTGTAGAAGACAAGCCATCTTCTCCGGCAATAATTATTAAAATAAGAGAAGAGTCTGGCCCAGAAAATAACTCTATGCTAAATATAAATTCTGTACATACACTATATGACTCATGTATGTACTTAATTGATACATATAAAAGATAAGATGATATATCTACCGAATAAACTTACACAAGATGAAATATCTTATGCAATCGAAATTATTGAACAAACATACTCTCCCGTTCTAAGTATTATTCCTAACACTGTATTAACAGAAAAAGAACGTGATGCTCGTAATAGTGCCAAACCAACTCGTAGATTCGGAGAGACAAGTAAGCTCCTCAATACCCTTCGATTACTTGCTAGGCCCAATCAGGGAATTGAATTAAGAGAACAAGCCATAGAGCCTTTTTTAGCATTAGTTAAAGACTCGAATCCTTCTATAAGCACAGCATGCCCTTATGGACAAATACCGGTTATCCAAACAAATCTTCCTCTTTTGGGAGCAGCTTTAGACAGAACGGTAAAATATGCTGTTGAGAAAAGAGACATACAGAAAGTTGATTTATCCGTTACTAGAAGAGACTCTGTACGTGGAGATTTCAAATACCCAGAAAGAACTCGCAATAGTAGTCAAGGAGATTTTGTATCTTTTAATGTTTTTTGTGAAGGCAGGCTATTTTCGGATGAAACAGAATGTCGTAAGTTATTTTCCACAGATGGCGGCCCACTATTCTTACTTGGCGCTGCTGCAAAAATGTTTGAAGGAGTTATCAGTATAGCTTCAGCTGATCATGGAACAACAATAGCACTTTATCACCCAGTATATAATTCACAATGACAACTATTCCTTTCTATAATCATTATTACGATTCTTTTAGTGTGAATGTTCCAACTAGTAAGTTTGTGAAGCTTGAGTTTAAAGTAGAAGAAATAAATGTTGAGGAAAGAGGTTGTCTTTGCCAGCAACCTTCAGATTATAGAATAGATTCTCCGGTTGTATTAGTGCATGGAGAAAGAAATAATGATAAAGACTGTTATCGAAGAATTTACGAAATTATGCGGACCAACCCTAATACTGTTTTTTATATTTGGGCAGTAACTAGTGAATTGGATATAAGTACTAATGAATGTTTAGATATAAATAATCATCCTCCTAACTGTAAGTTTATATTGAAAAATGAAGTACTACGAAACATAGAGGAAATCAAGGCAATGGTTAAAGGACTGGAAAAATAAAATATGGAAGCCAAAAAATTATTAGAAGATATGAATTTTGTTTTTCCAGAAAGTTCTAAAATAGGAGAAGGTAAATTTAGGGAAGTTTTTTTAGTAGATGGTTTTGTTGTTAAGACATTAAAGCCAATCTTTAGAAAAAACTACGGATTATTCACCGTTAATCTACCGACAAATGTTTACACAAAATACAAATTTGGAATTCCAGACTTTAATGAATATGAACTTGAAGTGTATAAAGAATTCATAGATAAAGTATCTGAAGGATTAAGAGATTCATTTTATCATATTTATTCCGTATTATATAATGAAGGAAAAAGTTATCTAATTGCACAAGTGATTCGTGATAACAATGGCCAAATTAGCCAATCATTAAAACAAAAAGGCAACGTTCCGGAAAGTTCGTTTTGGCAAAGAATTGATCAACTAGAAGACTTGCTTATCGAAAAAGATATTCCCTTGCTAGAACTTAATAGCTCCAACATTGTTGCGAGAGATTTGGGCAATTCAGTGATTCCGGTTCTGACAGACTACAAACGATTCGGAAGTAAAACTTATCCTGCACAGTTCTGGCTTGTAAATAGATCTGAAAGGGCAAAAAAGATTAAGAGAAGATTCCAGATACTGAGAGATAAATATAAAGAATAGGTATTTTAACTAGCTTAAGAATATAATATTATGAAATTTGAATGTAAATGTTGCGGATGGTGCTGTAGTAATTTTGGAGATGCAGATCATAAGTATTTACCGATTTTTGAATGGGAAGTTGAAACTTACAAGAAAATTGCTAAACAAAAAAATGTTAAGATTGGCTTCAAGCCCGTAAAATATTTATTAGAAAAAAATTCAGGAATGGTTTTTGTTTATTTGTATGGTATGACTACTGAACCATGTCCTTTTTTAGAAAATAAGAAATGTTCTGTTTATGAAAATAGAGCAACAATTTGTAGACAGTTCCCTCTTTTATGGACGGCAAAATTGCATATTGGAAATGAATTCGGAGCAAGTTGTTTTTCCGATTGCCCAAATTTTGACTGTAAAAAAGAATTTGATGATCAGTTTCCAGTAAAAGAAATAGAAAAAGAAGAGATAGATACTTACTTGAAAGAAACTTATGAAAACTGTTTTGATTCAGCTGTTTTAAGTAACACTATCGGGAGAAAAATTTTAGAGATAATTAAAAAACATGATATTGCAAAAGATTTCAAGTTGAAGCAAATTGAAGAGAAAGAATTAATCAATTACAGCCAAGTACCCTTTGGGAAGTTTTTGAGATTAAGAGGATTTGACGAAGATGCCAAAGAATTGGAAAAGATGAGTGAAAAGAAATAACTTAAATTCCCCTTCTACCGACCGTAACTTCATCTAATCCTAATAAAATATTTTTTCCATTAATTTTTTCATCACACGCCAAATCTAACGCTAAATTAGCAACTTCTTCAGCTTCTAGAAATCGCTTATTCGGAAGAGAAGAAAGTGTGGAGTCTATTTCTTCTTTAGGTGCTCTAAGCCAATATCCTGCTTTAACAGGTCCTGGAGAAATAGCATTTGCCCTTCCAAATGGTGCAAGAAGCCTAGAATAGGCTTGAGTGATATTTACTATTCCTGCCTTTGAGGCCGAATAAGCAAGAGAATCATATTGACCTAAAACTGAATAGCGTGAAGCAATATTAATAATTACTCCTGATTTTTGTTTTTGAAAAGTCTCAGCCACATATTTAGAAACATTCATTGCAGAGATTAAATTATCATTTAATGTTTTTCTCCATATTTTAGAGTTACCATCCCATTCGTCACCTTCAATATATTTGCCAGCATTATTCACAAGAATATCTATTTTTCCAAATTTTTTTAATATTTGAGCGACCATTTTTTTAACTTGATTTTCGTTAGAAACATCACATTTTATTTTTATTCCATTAGAAATATTCTTAATTTCTTTTAAAACTTCATTAGCCTCTTTTTCAGATTTTGAATAGTTTACAACAAGGATAGCACCTTCTTTTGCAAATAATATAGCTATAGCTTTACCAATTCCCCTACTTGAACCAGTAACTAATACTACTTTACCTCTTAATTTCATACGTGTAATAATTGAATAACATTTAAATTACTTTCTAATTATTAGATAAAAATAACGTCTATGTTACTCTTCGCTGTTGAATAAAAAGAACAAGAAGTACAAACCGAAGTCTTTAAAAACCCATTTTTGATAAGACAAATATGGGATTAGCAAAATATTTGAGAGAAGCATGGAAGAAACCAGACGCTGAAACACTTAGAAAAAGAATGATTGAATGGAGAGCTGGCGGTTCAGTAGTTAGAGTTGAAAATCCATTAAGATTAGATAGAGCACATTCATTAGGCTATAAAGCAAAGAAAGGAGTTTTTGTAGTTAGAGTTAAAGTTCTTAGAGGCGGACATAGAAGACCTAGACCTAAGAAAGCAAGAGAAGGTAGAAGAATGCATACAAGACTTAACTTGAAAATGAATTATCAACAAATCTGCGAACAAAGAGCAGCTAGAAAATATCCTAATTGTGAAGCATTAAACTCTTATTGGATTGGAAGAGATGGAATGCATTATTTTTACGAAGTTATCATGGTAGATAGAGAAGCTCCAGAGATTAAGACTGATAAACAATTAAGTTTTATAGCTAAACCAGCAAACAAGAAGAGAATCTTTAGAGGATTAACATCTGCTGCTGCAAAGGCTAGAGGATTAAGAAATTCTCCTTTCAAAGTTCCTAAAGTTAGACCAAGCTTAAGAGCTAATAACAGACAGGGCAATTAATTAATCTTAAAAATTTTACAACAATATGAATCTTATTAACTTTCTGTGGATGATGTATTTTGTTTTTCTAAAGCACTAAGAAAATAGATGTCCCTTAAACAAGTTTTATAAACATATTATTCTTTTATTTGCTATGAAAAGAAAGGTGAGGAAGGAAACAATAACTAATTCTGAAAAGAGTTTTGGTAAATATCTTTTACTTGCAGTAATTATTTTACTTATCTTTTTATCATATCAGATTATTGAACCTTACTTAATTGTTTTAATCTCTTCTTTTGTTTTGGCATATTTAGTTAAGCCTCTTTTTAATTTTCTGGAGGAAAAATTTGGAGAAAATGTTTCTGCAATAATTTGTCTAATTCTTGTTTTGGCCATATTAGTTATACCGGCTACATTAATCATAGGTAATTTAGCTACACAAGCAAGTGCTATAGTGAAAAATGGGGCTCTAATGGATGTAATAAATAGAGTGACCTCTCTACCCATAATTAATGAAATTAACTTTAATTGGGCAAGCGGAGTAGATAAATTAGGATTACTTATTTTTTCCTTGGTTGGAACGGTAGCCACTATTCTACCTTCGTTGTTACTATCTATTTTAGTGTTTTTATTTTCCTTTTTTTATATTTTGGTAGGGTGGGATTCTTTAACAAAACAAATTAAAAATTTTATACCATTCAAAGATAAAGAAAAAATTACTCGTGAGATTAACTTTTCAACACATGGAATAATTTTTGGTTATTTTCTAATTGCTATTTTAGATTTTATAGTTGCCACCATCGGTTTTTACATTGCCGGAGTTAATTTCTATCTATTATTATCTTTCATAGTAGCTATATTTGTATTTATTCCCGGACTTGGCCCCTCTCTTGTAAGCGTACCTCTTTTAGTTTACTATGCACTAGAAAGCAATTGGTATGGATTTGTAGTTATTTTGATTACATGGGCCATTATAGCTTTGTTCTTAGAAACATTCTTGGCATCTAAACTCCTAGCAGGAAAAGCTAGAATACATCCGCTAATTATGCTTATAGGAATTCTAGGTGGAACTGCAATCTTTGGAATATTTGGTTTTATAATTGGTCCTTTGATTTTAGTCTATACAATAAGATTAGTTGAAACAATAGTATTGAGAGATTAATTAACTTACTTCTTTTCTTTAATTACTCTTGGAAAACCTCTTTTCTCTCCCCAACCAAAAGGATCTATTCTCCACTCTTCAAGCATTTTAACCTGCTCCGGATTAAGATAATTACTATCTCTTGCAACTTTCAAAAGAGTATCATATGTTAAAATAGATCTTGCAATACATGGGAAACTAAGGAATTTCTTCCCTTCCTTGTCATAAGCTCTCTTTCCGGAGAACATTTCTTCTGCTTCTGTAAAACCATAATTAAATATAGAAAAGCAATGACCACAAGAACCCTTTGCATCTCGAACTGCTTGAACAGCTGCGACAGAACTTCCGCCAGTAGAGATTAAATCTTCTATTACAATAGTCGGCCTACCATCTAAATCTTTTGCTGCATCTATCCCTTCTATTTGGTTTCCCATTCCATGATCTTTAGGCTTATCTCTTATGTATACCATGGGTCCCCTCGTTTTGTCAGCTATTGCGTATGCCCAAGGAATTCCCGCTGTAGATGTTCCAGCAATAACCCAATTAGAAGCCCCTCTCCCAACAGGATCTATTCCTAGAGTCTCTCCAATCTCCTCAAGAAAGCCAAACCTTACAGATTCTCTTGCAGGAGCAGAACCTAAAAACATTCTATTATCATTATAGATAGGCATCCTATAACCTGATGCCCATTGGAAAGGATTATTTGGATTGAGCTTAATTGCATCGGTTCTTAAGGCAATTTCAGCAATTGTTTCTGATAAACTTGTCATAGATTTGCAGCGGTTTTTTTGTTTATAAATAATTAGATACTCTAAAATATAGATTAATTAATTTGAATTATTTTTCCCTTTTTGCCAACTTGGAATACTTTTGTTTTTCCTATTTTCTGCTCTAAGCCTTCGGCTTCGTGGATATGGGAGGAGATGAAGATATCTGGTTGGAAATGATCAATTACATGTCTTACGATTTCACTTCCAGGGATTCCTGAAAATTCTGCTAAAGTATTTCTCGCATGAATGTGCGAAACTAAAATTTTTTTAGAATCTTTAGTACTTACTTTTTCAAAATTACTAATTAATTTGTCCAAATTTTTTTCAGTATCTATATCTAGTGCAAAATCCGGACTACCGATTCCGATTATGTCTACACCATTATAATGAGTGTAGTTTCCATCAATATTATTTATTTTATAGATATCTTTAATCATATTTGATTCAACTGTCGTGTCCCAATTCCCTGGAACGAAAATTACTTTTTGATGTCTTTTTATGAATGGTGCGATTAGATTTCTAGAAGGTTGATGGCCATGAATATCTCCTGCCAATATTACCAAGTCCACTTCTTCTTTTTCTGCTTTTTTTGCTAGAGACTCTGCTACTGCCGAACTACCTTGAAAGTCTGCTGCGGCAAGAATTTTCAAACCTTTTTCCTTTGCGCCTTTTACCATAGTTAAACTATGTAAGATTGATATTTAAATCTGATTAGTAAACCTTATATATTTAGAGTGTGTTGGATTTTAATGGGCAGTGAAGACTTGGCCAGTAGTACAGAAATGTGGTACTCTCATTGTTTGAGAACCGCCGCAGTAAGGATGAGATGCCGAATGGTTCTTAATGAGAAAGAGTGGGTTCAAGAGCATATAAAGCCCCTCTACGATTCTATTGCACAGGCAGTAACAGATGGAGACTTTCTTTCAGCCACATATGCCTTTGAAGCTTATAATCAGGCAAGCCTTTGGCTACAAGAAAGAGGCGCTTAGGACAGTTATCTTTTTATATAGTAAATTTATAGAATGAGTATGGCAGATGCACAAGTAAATAACCAATATAACTTTAAAGAATCAGAAGAAAAGCTGAAAAAATTCTGGACACAGAATCAAGTTTACAAGTTTAAACCGTCAAAAACAAAAAAGAAAATTTATTCAGTAGATACTCCACCACCATATATTTCAGGAAAAATGCATATAGGTCATGCTTTCTCTTATTCTCAGCAAGATTTTATTGTAAGATATAGAAGAATGAAAGAAGGCAGTGTATTTTATCCGTTTGGAACAGATGACAATGGATTACCTACTGAAAGATTTATTGAAAAATTGAAAGGCGTAAAAAGCAAAGAAATGGGCCGAGCTGAATTCATCAAGTTATGTATCAAGACATTGGAAGAAGTGACTCCAGATTGTGTTAAAGACTTTTCAGATTTAGGAATTTCTGCAGATTATGACCTTAAATATTCAACAATAGATGAACACTCGCAAAAGGTTTCACAAAAATCTTTTATTGACTTAGTTAAAAAGGGAGAAGCCTATCATAAAGAATTTCCAACTATTTGGTGTTGTGAATGCCAAACTGCTGTTGCTCAAGCAGAACTTGAAGATAAAGAGCTTGCTAGTAAATTTTCAACATTGAAATTTAAAGTTAAAGAAACTGGAGAAGAACTACTTATTGCTACAACAAGACCCGAGCTTTTAGGAGCATGTGTTACTGTTTTTGTAAATCCAAAAGATGAAAGGGCTAAGAAATTGAAAGGAAAAACAGCTATCGTTCCGTTATTTAATCATGAAGTTCCTATTTTAGAGGACGAATCTGCGCAACTAGACAAGGGAACAGGTTTATTGATGGTTTGTTCTTATGGTGATAAATTTGATGTTGAAGCAATAAATAAGCATGGGTTAAAACCTCAAGTAATATTTGAGAAGACAGGTAAACTTAATTGTGAAAGATACAATGGTTTACCAATAAAAGCGGCAAGAAAAGAAACATTGAAGGACTTGGCTGAAGCAGGATTAATTGTTGAACAAAAAGACATTAAACACAATGTAAATGTCCATGACAAATGCGGAAGTGAAATTGAGTTTATTCCGACTAAACAATGGTTCATAAAAGTTTTAGATAAAAAAGAAGAATTGATTAAAAAGGGCAAAGAAATTGTTTGGTATCCAGAATATATGCAAAAGAGATATGAAAATTGGGTATTGGGTTTAGACTGGGATTGGAATATTTCGAGAAATAGGCACTTTGGTGTTCCGATTCCTGCTTGGGAATGTGAAGAATGCGGAGAAATAATTACTCCTAAAGAAAGTGAATTGCCTATTGATCCATTAGAAGTTAAAAAATTCTGTCCTAAATGTAAGAAAGAAGCAAAGGCAGAGATAATGGTTTTAGATACTTGGGCAACTTCCTCTTTAACACCTCAAATTACCGCAACTCTTGAAGGTGCAAATGATTTAATTAAAGTACCTTTTTCATTAAGACCTCAAGGCCATGATATTATTAGAACTTGGGCATTCTATACTATTGTAAAATCTTTGATGCATGAAAAAGCTATTCCTTGGAAAGAAATAATGATCTCGGGAAATGTTTCTATGAACGGAGAAAAAATGTCCAAATCTAAAGGAAATGTTGTTAATCCTAGAATTGTTTTGGATAATTATGGTGCGGATGCATTAAGATTCTGGGCTGCAGGTTCTAAACTTGGAGAGGACTTAGATTATCAAGAAAAAGATTTATTGAATGGAAAGAAATTCATTACAAAACTGTGGAATGCAACAAAGTTTGTTTTCATGGGCTTGCAAGATTTCGATGGTAAAAAACCTAAAAAGTTTGAAAGAGTTGACGAATTATTTTTAGATAAATTGAACTCTCTTGTTAAATCTTGTACCGAAAGTTTTGAGAATTATGAATATAGCAGAGTAAAAATGGATGTTGAAAAGTTTTTCTGGCAGAGTTTCTGTGATAACTATTTAGAGATTGTTAAGAATAGAATTTATAATGCTGAAGGCGATAAGAAAAAATCTGCACAATACGCTTTGTATACTTCTCTTTTGACGATTTTGAAATTGATTGCACCAGTTATGCCATTTATTACAGAAGAAATTTACCAGGAATATTTCAAGAAAAATGAGAAATCAGAATCTATACATATTTCTGAATGGCCAGAATTTTCTAAGGAAATTGTTTCCGATGAGCTTGATATCTTATATGAAATATTAACTGCAATAAGACAAGAAAAATCTAAAGCTCAGAAATCTATGAAAGCAGAAATTGTTTTAACACTTGAAAAAGAGAAAGTGAAAAAGATTGAAGATATATTAGAAGACTTGAAAGCAGTTACTTGTGCTAAAGAGATTAAAGAAGGAAGTTTTAAAGTAGAATTTTAGTAATACAAGAATCCTTAAAAAGAGAGTTTACGGCTTATATTGATGACTTGGAATATTGTTCTTCCATTTGACGGTATTAAATCCTCAATTTATTCTGTTAGGTACGCATTGGATTTTGCAAAAATTCTCGATGCCAATCTTTATGTTCTACATATAGTGAATCAGAAAGCATATCAATCTGCAAAAAAGGTACTTGGAAAAAACGAAAGTGAAACAAAAAAATATTGCCTTAATAGAATTGAAGGCATATTTGAAGAAGTTAAAAATGAAGCCACTAAAAAAGGATTTAACAAATGTTTTTTTGAAGTTAAATTCTCAGAACATATAGAAGAAGGAATTGCTAATTTTGCTAAAGAAAAAAAAGCAGACCTTTGTGTAATTCAACCCAGCCCTTACGCGCAAGTAGAGCTCGTGGGAGATTTGGCTATGAAAATAACTAAAAAACTTAACACTCCTGTTTTATTTATAAAAACTAAAAAAATGCTAAGAGCTAATCCTATTTTCTTTGTGCCAATTGATGAAAATGTAAAGAATCTTGTAAGCGCCAAATCTGCAATAGAAATCGCTGAAAAATTCAAAGCAGAAATTGTTTTTTACCATACTACATGGGTTAGAAAAGAAGTTATTAGTTGTGATCCTATAGATCATTGTCTTGAAGAAGTAAAGGAAAATATTAGAATGGTTGAAAAACTTGCAAGCAATAAGAAAATAAAATTTAAAACAATTATTAAGAAAGATGATAGCATCTCCGGAGGAATTATTCGTTCTGCTGTTGAAAATGAAGCCGATATTATTTTTATGAATGAGTCTTCATCTCTTATCGGCGGACAACCAACTCTTGTTCTAAAAAATTCAATGTATCCTATGATACTAACAAAAAAATGAAAAAAATAGATTTTAGATCACCGTATGTCTGTATGACTATTGTTCTTATTATGTATATAATTAAGGTTTGTTTGAAGATAGGTATAGGTTCAGAAATTAATTCTATTTCACTTTACGGAGATGGATTTCACAATTTGTCAGATATATTTGAAGCATTAATGGTTATGTTTGCATTATATATTTCAAAGAGACCTGAGAATGCAAAATATCCGCTTGGAAAATCCTCGGTTGAAAGTATAGGAAGTTTATTTATTGGAATAGCATTACTTTTTGTGGCATTTGATTTTTTTATTAAATCTTTTTTAGGCATTTTAATATATACAGGATTCGCTCCACAATTAGGAGCCTTTCTAGCTACAATAGTAAGTACTCCACAAGCAATAGACTTTGGTAATAATGCTTTAGCAGTTGTTTTAGTAGTTGTATTTTCTATTTTTGCATCATGGATAGTCTCCTGGTATCAAATAACTACCGGTAGAAAGGGAAAGCACCTTAGTTTGATTGCCGACGGAAAAGAAACTTTAAGCGACTCTTTTGTTGAGACTGCAGTTCTTATTGGTTTGATAGGTTCTTCTCTAGGATTCGGGTATTTAGATTATATATTTAGTTTTATAATTTCCGTTTTAATGCTTAGAACATCTAAAGGAATATTGAAGGAATCTGTAGGTAATTTACTCCAGGTTTCGATAGATGAAAAACAATTTTCTGAAATAAAAAGAATTTTTGATGAGACAAAGGGAATAGAAGACTATGAGAAAAAAGATGATGATAGATTAATGGCATTCAAACTTGGCAAATTTATCTTTGTTTCCGCTAAAGTTTATGTCTCACCTTCTTTAACTCCGGAAGGAATTTATGCTATGCGTAAAGGCATAAGCCAAAAAATAAAAAGTATGATGAAAGATTCAGAAGTAAGAGTTTACATTAAGGAAAAAGTTTTCCAGGAGAAACCGGGAAGAGTAATTATTCCTATAGAAGAGACTTCGGATGATTTATTCAGGTCTTTTATATCTGAAGATTTCTTCAAAGCTAAAAGCTATTATCTTGTAGATGTTTATGGGGAGAGAATAGTTACGGTTAGAAAATATGAAAATAAATTCAAAACACGGGAAGAGCTTGCTGAGTTTATGTCTAAAAAAATGGTTGATAAGGCATATTTTGTAAAAGAAGACAAAAAAATGGAAAAACTTCTACCGAAAGTTATTTTTGAAAAGACATATTTCTTAATATTCCAAGATATGTTCCATTAAAATTATTTAGAAAGTCTTTTAAATAGTTATTTTGTAGGATTTTTATGGCAGAACCAAAATATACACCTAGAACAGGACAATCAGAAAAAGGTACTCAAGAGCAAAGAGAAAGCCCTAAAGGTACTGCAAGAAGAAATTCATACGAACCTCCACTCTGCACTGACTATCAAGCGATTTTTGGCAACGGAAGATTTTCTACTGGTGAAATGATTGCTAGCGCAAGAAGTTGGGTTTAAGAAAAAGTTTATTTAGAAACTTTTTTTCTCCCCTAATAGTTTTCCAGTTTTATATATATTTTCAGTATTTATCGCTAAATATTCTCTAACATCTTGTTTTTCTAAAAATTTTCTTAAATCTCTAGGAATTTTCTTCCCTTCTAGTTCTTGAAGATCTGCAGTTTTTACTCTTAATTCTTGTTTATTCTGTTTACATTTTATGTGAAAATGCAAAGGTAGATGTTCCGCACGCCCACCCATAACTATTTCCGGACCTGGATATGCAATAATTGTATAGTCTTTATGATTAGCTACACAAAAAGACATCATACCTGAACTTCTGGAAGAACTGCTTGAACCCCTTAGAGTTAGAGGTTCGTAGATTGCTTGTTCCAATAATCCTATTCCTTCTATTTCATGCCTATAATCCTGTGTTGCCATCAAAGTCAGTTCAAAAGTGGTTTTTTAAACGTTTGGGGAAAAAGATACGTTTTTAAACGAACAAAAAGAGGTATTTTTATGGTAACAACTAAAGATACACCAGTAAGAGCTAATTATAGAGAGTTTTACACAGGTGACGCACTTAAAAGATACGCGGCAGCTAGAGGACTCCCTGCGTGTATGGTAATTACGGATGCATTAAGAACTCCGTGCCCATTAGATCTTTGTGTAACAGGAGTTAGAGATTCAAGTAGAGACACTCCGGAAGAAAGAGCAGTTGAGACAAAGATCTACACAGCTCTTAGATTCTTATAATTATTCCTTAAACGCGTTTAACTTTTCATTTCTAGGTAATTGTTTAATCCAATATTCTGCTTTGCAGGCATCCGATTTATCTTTACAAGGTTTTGTTGCAATTAAATGACTAAACCCGTGTCGCATTACATACTTGCTACCTTTCTTAGACTTATGAGCTTTCATTCTTTTTTCAACGTCGTTTGTGACGCCAGTATAATAAGAACCGTCAAGACATTCTA
>CAZCGJ010000015.1:0-16009 GCA_964498295.1 Candidatus Woesearchaeota archaeon
TTCAGCAAATAATACTTTAACAATAGATCAAACGTATCCTTTGATTGAATTTGATGCTTCAAATCCCGTAGATGGTGACGGGACAGCAGGAACACTTAATGTAACTGTCTTAATTAATGAAACAAATATTGCAAACGTAACTGTTAATTTTAATAATACGGACTATACTTATGATTTTGAAGAGAATTCTAGTTATTTTGCAAATATTTCTGAAGATCTAACGCAGTGGAATTTTAGTGCAGTATTTGGCCCATTAGGGGCTACTGAAGAAATTAATTATTCAGTAACTATTACAGATAAAGCAGGACAGCAAAATTCAACGGAAATAAGATTGATTACTGGGAATCAGCCACCGAGCTTGGTTTCTTTAGAACAATCTCCTTCAACAAATACGTCTCTTGATCCTTTAGTTTTAGTAGAAATAAATGCAACTCTTTTAGATAATCAAGATAATTTTGAAAGTGCATGGCTACAAATTACAAATGATTCTTCAGATTGGAGTAATTTAATTTACAATATCCCTATGACAAATATAGGAAATTTGACAAACATTATTTTGAACGCGTCTTTCACTCTTCCAGGTTATGAAGCAAATATTAGTTATAGAATTTATGCAAATGATTCTATAGGTGGAGAAGCTAACTTGAGCGTTTACAATATTAGTTCTTACTACGATTGTACTTGGAATATATCTGCCTCTGAACTTGATGAAAAATCTGGATTCTATACAGAGCTAGAACTGGGCAATGTTACCATTACAAACACGGGTGATGTTAATTATTCTGGTGGATGCGCAGTAAGATATACCATAAACAATCCTAAAGGATTCAGCGATGAATACAGGGATGCTATATTTGGAAGTATTTTCGAGGGAATTTATTTTAGCCCAAGTCAAATATTTATTTTAACTCCGGGTAATAATTATACGATTACTGCTACAGGCGGCTTCCCTTCTTCTGAAACAGTTTTAATTGAAAGACCCTATTTTACAATTACTTCTAATTTGACAGATTCTCTAGAAAATATTAGCTCCAGAACTATAAATGCAACAATGCTAATTGCAGAAGGAGCAGTATTATATCAAGATATTGAAAGTCCAGCATCATCTACAGTAGTTATACCGTTAAGAGTACAAAATCTAAGCTGGATAGCATATGTTAGAAACTTAGGTGGAGATGGAACTGAAAACAATACGGCATATAATGTTTCTTTCAACTGGACAATGGCTTCTATTTTTTCAGATAAAATAACAGGGGGCAATATCAGCCCACAGCTATATGAAAATCTTTCAGATAGTACTAAACAATATAGTAACTTGACTATAGAATTTACAAAGGCCAATTTAGAGTCTAATGCACCGTCTTCTATCTCAAATTATAATGTCTCTATTTTTTCAAAAGGTTATGAAAACTCTACTGGAAACTTTACGTTAATCAACAGTGGAGTAAATAGTACTCTATTAGAAGAATATTTTACAATTTCATTCCAATGCGAAGGAAATGATACAGACAATACCTGCCCTTCTTCTTGTAGCTATTTAACAGATACTGCGTGTTTACAACCAATTCCATCTACAGGAGGATCTGGCAGTGGCGGGGGAGCTGGTGGTGGGGGAGCTGGTGGTGGAAGTTTTGCTAAATCATCTGCTAACTTTGAACTAGTAAGAGGAGATAATGTTGAATTCGATTTAACAATAGAAAATAAGATGTCTTCTCCAAAGAAAAACATCTCAATAACTGTTAAAGGAAATAACTCCGAGTATGTTATACCTTCTCCAAGTGTATTAAGTTATTTAGGAGCAAATAGTAAGGAGAATATTAAGTTCAAAATAAATGCACCTTCATATTTCTCATCTGGAAAGTATTTATTAGAAATAACATTTGCAGGAAAGATAATTGGAAATGCCACAACAGATTTCACAGAAGTAAAGTATGTTACATTAACAATCTTAGAAATGCCAAGAAAAGAAGCAGATTCTTACTTGAATCTTTCTTTAGAAATATTATCTAAGATGAATTCATCTGGATTCATAACTGATGAAGTCCAAAGGATATTAGATTCTATGAATTCAAATTATGAAAATTTGAATTTCATAACATTAAAAGAAGAAGCTGCTAATATTGAAAAGATTTTCAATTCAGCAACTGAATATTTGAAGTTAAGAAATGAATTGAATAGATCTATGTTTGAATCTGAAATGAATGGCGTATCAACTGCTGAAACAAGGAAACTATTCTTGCTATCTGAAATCTTATTCAACAGAGGAGATTATGTTGCTGCTTATGAAAAATTGAAAGAAGCAAAGACAAGTTATTTATTGGAAACAAAAGGAGAGTTTAAGATTTTATATGCAATCAAGAATAATCCTATTGAATCTTTAGGAATATTAATTTCTCTAAGTGCAATAGGTGTTGGCTCTAGCTATTTTGTAAGAATGAGATTGCTTAAGAGAAAGATGAAGATGCTTGGAGAAGAAGAAGGACTTCTTTTACAGTTGATGAGAGTAGTACAGAGAAATTGCTTTGAAGATAATAAGATGTCCATGGAAGAATACGGAGAAGCAATGTATCAATATGAAAACAGATTAAGCAATGTTATCCAAGAAAAAGTTATGACAGAAACTCAACTTGCAAACTTGATGAGAGTTGGCGGAAAGAAGAAGGCATTGAATCAAGAAAGAGATAGATTGACTCTTTTAGTCAAACAGACTCAAGAAGATTACATGAACAGAGGAAAGTTAGATACAAGAATCTACGAGAACATGTTGAAGACTTACGCAACAAGATTGAGTAAGATCGAAGAACAGTTAGTATTCATAGAAGCTCAAGAACAAATTAAACAGGTTAGTAGTTTCTGGGAACGATTGTTTGGGAGATAAACTTTACAGTTAATATTATAATTTCTGTTTATCGGAAGATAAGAATTATTTGATACTTTCAACTTTCGAAGTACCATCTTTTTTTATTCTAATTACACTATCTACAAACCCTTCTATTTTTTGCTCATGACTAACTAAAATAATTTGTTTTGCATCTAATTGCTCAAAGATATCTCTCATTTTATCTAACTGTTGCTCTGAAAATCCGTCTGTAGGTTCATCTAAAATAATTAAATCTTTAGTTTTTAATCTAGACAACATAGAATTTATTACCTGGTTTAAAGCTAAACGATATGCAAGTGCCACAGCAGTTCTTTCACCTCCGGATAAAAAGTCATAATCTATTTCATAGTCTTGATTGGAAATGATAGGTGTAAAATCTTCATCTAGTCTAACAGAAAGAGAATCAGAAACAAGAGTAGAGAACCATTCATTGAATATTTTTGAAAAATCTCTTCTAAGAGTGATCATAACATTAGTTTCTGTTAAAGTAATCAAGGGTAAGAATTTCCCCTCTAACCAATCCTGTAGACTTCTTAATTTAGCCATTTGTTCACGAATATTTTCTTTTTGAGCAATTTCTGTACCTATCTGTTCTACTTGTTTCTTCAACATCTCAACTTCTTTTCTTTTTTCAGCAGAACGAATTTCCATTTTTCTAGATTCTAAATCGATTACATCAAATTTTATTTTTTCTTGTTCAAATATTTTTCTTGCATCTTCAAATTTTAATATTTGTGAAGAAAAAGAAGAAATTTCATATTCTAAAAGAGTGACCTCCTGATTTGTTCTGTCTAAAACAATCATATCACTTTTTATTTTTGTTTCTATTATTCTCTGATGCTCAAATTTAATTTTCTCCCTCTCTAAAGTCATCTTATCTTGCTCATATTTCTGAATAAATTCTTTTTCACGTTCTATATCTTTTATAAGCTGTGAACGCAAGATTAATTTTTGTTCCAACTCTCTTTGCATGTCCTCTATTTCAAATTGAGTTTTCTTTGAAATCTTATCTTTATGCTCGTTTGCAACAGACTGAAAACATGTCGGACAATTTTCCATAGAAATTATTTTTTCTTTTAATTTCAGAGAAATTTCTTTTTGAGAATCTAAAGAGTAAACTTTCGCACTCGCCTCTGTGAATTTTTGACTCAAATCATCTAGGTTTCTTTTATGTTTTAATAAAAGAAGAGTTATGTTATCCAAGCTTTCTTGCTTGAAATCTATTTTTTCTGTAAGTTGAAGATTTGAAGAAGAAATCTCCCTTTCTAAACGCATTTTGAGTGCCTTCTTACCTTGCAATTCTCCTTCTTTCTTTGATTTGTCAACGTCTATTTTAGCCTTTTCTTCTAATCTTTGTTTTAAAATATCTATTTTCTCTTTTAATTCTTTTTTTTCAACACTTACTTTTTCCAAAGCAGTTGAATAGTCCAATAATTCTTTTGAAACCTTTATTTTTTCTTCACTTGCTAAAACCAATTTCTCCCTTAAGTTATTTATTTCCTTAATTTGAACTTCTTTTATCTTAATATTTTCTTTTATTCTTTGAAGAAATATTTGAGAGTTATCTTTTATTCTTTT
This sequence comes from Candidatus Woesearchaeota archaeon, assembly GCA_964498295.1. GTDB lineage: Archaea > Nanobdellota > Nanobdellia > Pacearchaeales > GW2011-AR1 > CABMGO01. Next base: position 4,460 of record CAZCGJ010000015.1, read on the forward strand.
ATATCTATCAACACCAAATATATGTCTTATTAAATCAAGTCTTGTTTCGGGCCTTTCATTTACTATTTCTTTCATGCCTTCTTGAGGAGTATAAACAGTATATTTATAGAGAAGATCAGATTTTTTTGCAAATTCTTTAGGATAATCTAGAAGTGAAATAACCTTGTTTTTTAATTCTGAAGTTGAGAGTTCAAAACTTTCTTTTCCAATCCTTAAACTACTATCTTCTTGCGTTATACTTCCGTTTTTACTTTTTTTCAAAGATCTTTCTATTTCTATTTCCTCACCATCAATATCAATTAAAAGTTTAGCAGAAGCAGTTTCTTCTCCTTGTCTTAGCAATGAAGCGCCTTTTTGTCCTGGTTGTAAGCCAAATAAAGCAAACTGAAGAGCTAATAAAATAGAAGTTTTACCTGCACCGATATCTCCTGAAAGAAGAGTCGTTCCAACTGGAAAATCTATATTAATCTCTTTATAGCTTCGTATATTTTTTACTGAAAGTTTTTTTATTATCATATTAAAACCTCGTTCAAGTTTAGAATTTTCTTTAAATCATCCAACAGTCTTTTTTCATAGATTACTTCTTTTTCATCTTCGTTCTTTTCAATAGACAAAGAATGCATCAAATCTTCAATCATTTTATCAAGATCTGCAGGATTATTTTTAGTATACTCTTCTATTATCTTTTTCTCAATATTTTCATTATTCTCTAAATTTATTTCCAAATCTATCTCTTCAACTTGAATAGAAGAGATATTTCTTAAAAATGAATAGGCTTCTTTTTTTACTACAAAGTCTTCTATTTCGTTAAATCTAATGTCTCCAGACTTTCCTTTTATCAATGTTCCAGTTAGTTTTAATAAAAAGATTTTATCTCTCAAGTTTAATTTATCTATCGAGGCAACAATTTCTTCAGTAGCAGTCAAACCATTGTCTAATTTCATTTCTAGATAAACTACTTCTTTAGTAGGTATCAATACAGATTTTGTTTTTACTTTTGATCCGTCCATTTCGACCATTGTGAAACTCCCACATTTTAAGTCAACTAACTCTTGAAAGTTGTTTGGAAAAATAGGACCTGGATAAACAAAGGGTGATGAACCCATTGTAGTTTCAAATCTTTGATGTATGTGGCCCATTGCATAATAGTTTGCTAATGGAAGTCTTTCTTTTTCAATAGAATCCATAGGTATATTGCCGACAACATCTTTAATCGTTGAGTGAAATGTAAAAATAGATTTGGTGTAAATTTCCCCCAAATAAACTTTTCTTAGGTCTTCTATTTCCATCCCAGATTTCTTACCCGAATAACCAAACAACATCAAGTCTTGAAAGGGAGTTGGCAAAAGCTTTATTCTTCCATCCTGTTGAACTTCTGATTTGTCAATACTTTTACAGAAACCTGCTTTTTCCAAAACGTCCAAAAATGTCTTTCCTGAAGCAGAGAAATCGTGGCTACCTGCAATCATAAAAACAGGAATTCCGGCTTCTTTAACTTTTTTGAATTCTGAGAATGTTTCTTTTAAAATTTCAATAGGCGGATAAGCCGAGTCGAATAAATCTCCTGCTAAAAGCAAGAAATCTGGTTTTTCCCCGATAACAATATCAATCGCTTTTTGAAACGAATCAAAATTTAATGCCTGAAGCTCTTCTTGCCTCCAACCACCAAGATGACAGTCTGCGAAGTGTGCAAATCTCATATTCTTTTAAATTCATCAATATATAGGGTTTATAAAAATTATTGGGCTATGTTATTTACTACTTTTCATTAGTTCTCTTTGGTTTATTATAAAAGCAACTAGCGTAACAATTAGAAAAGACCAATGAACTAAGTAACTTAAGACTAAAGAAATAATCCCAACTATTGCCCAAATTACAACCTTTAAATTAATTTTTGATTTTATCGCCATGTCACATCCACTTGATCAGTTCTTTCCCTAGGATGAATATCAAGTTCGTCTAATTTGTCAGGTGTGTAAAAAATTCCTGCGTCGTGCATTTTAATCCCTAAATATCCTATCATTGCTGCGTTATCAACTAATAGAGGTCTTTCTGGACAGAAAAATTTACAACCTCTTGCTTCGGCCATAGTTTTTACCATTTCTTGAAAACGAGAATTACAAGCAACTCCCCCACCCATTAAAACTTCTTTTTTTCCGGTATGTGCAATTGCTCTTTCAGTTGCTTCTGTCAACATTGCAAAAACTGTTTCTTGTAAAGAGAAAGATAAGTCTTCAATTGTTTCTTGTTTTTTGTCAAACATTTGCTGAAGTTTTGTTAGAATTCCTGAAAAAGAAACGTCCATTCCTTTTATAGAATAAGGAAGTTCAATTAGCTTCTTTCCATTCTTTGCAAATTCCTGAATTTTTGGCCCTCCAGGAAAACCTAACCCTGCATGTCTTGCAAAAGTATCTATAAAATTGCCAACACCCATATCTAAAGTTTCTCCGAATACCCTATATTTTCCTGCCTCGTAAGCAATAATTTGAGTATTTGCACCAGAAGCATAAATTAAAACAGGATCTTTCGCGCCAGTTATTTCACCAATCTCCAGATGTGCGATGCAATGATTTATTGGAACAATAGATATGTTTAATTCTTGTGAAAGTTTTTTTGCATAACGCATCCCTTCAAGCAAACAAGGAGCTAAACCAGGAGCATTTGAAAGTGCAATGAATTTTATTTGTTCTTTTGTAATCTTTGCTTCGATAAGTGCCTTTTCAAATAATTGCGGAGCAATTTCTTTATGATGCTTTGCAACTTCATTTGGAATCAAACCACCTTTTTCCGTCGAAAACATATCTTTAATATTTACTAAAATCTTTTTAGTTCTGTATTCTAGAATTGCAATTCCAAATGTATGTGCTGTGCATTCTATTCCGAGAACATAATCTTGTTTCATAGAATAGTTAAATAAGAAGAGTATAAAAATTTAAGGTTAGTTAGAATAATGTTGTGGATTGAAAGCTTTTAGTAGAGCTTCTTTTTCTATTCTAAAAACAGCCGGACCAGTTTCGCTTAAAACTTCTTCTAAGGAAGTTACACCAGAGAATACTTTTTCAACACCAGAAATGAACATGGGCCTCATTCCGGATTGTTTTGCTGTAGATACCAGCTCAGCTACACCAGTTCTCTCGTTTGCAATCACGTCCTGTGATTTTCCATCTATAAACCAGAATTCTGTTAGAGCCTGTCTACCTTTAAATGTAGTTTCATCGCCTTTCATAAAATAAAAGCTGTTTGTAGGATAAAGATTTTCTCTAATTAAAGCATTTAGGGCTGCACCACCATCAATGGATTGAATATGCTCCTTGTCAGAATCTGTTAGTTTTCCAGAAAGAATTCTTTCTCTCAAATCATTTTCAAAAACCCTTACAAGGCTTTGCGCCATTACACCTCTTAAAGTCCCTGCCAAATTCTGTCTTTGAATACCCATTCCACGAAGTCTATCTACAGCACCGGGAGCATCATTGGTATGCAATGTGCTAATAACATAATGGCCAGTCATTGCGGCTTGTATCGCTGCATCTGCAGTTTCATTATCTCTTATTTCCCCGACGAAAATAATGTCCGGATCTGCTCTTAGCGCGCCCCTAAGAAAACTTGCAAAAGTAACTCCAATTTCATTGTGAACCTGTGTCTGTTGTATTCCATTTACTTGACATTCAATAGGATCTTCTATAGAAAGAATTTTTTTATCAGGAGTATTCAATACGTCCAACAAACCATAAATAGTTGTTGTCTTACCGCTTCCTGTTGGCCCAGTTATAAGGGCTATTCCATTCGGAACATCTAATGCTTCTAACATACGACTAGAATCATATTCAGACAAACCTAATTTATTCAATTTTAGAAACGTACCTCTTTTTTGAGGAATTCTTAATGTTACGTTTTCTTTTTTAATAACTTGCTCTGAAGAAGAATCTGCAGCATCTCCCTCACTATGCACTGGACGAAAAGCAGCTCTTAAATCGTAAACTGCTGTAGAACCATCTTTGCTAGAATATTTATGTACCACCTTACCATCTTGAGGTCTTCTTGTCTCGGAAGCACTTACTCCAGAACCGCAACGATTTTTAAGAACCACAACAACGCCTTTGTATGCTGGGGGACTAAGCAAATTAGGAATTTCTCTTAGTTTGCCGTCTATTCTAAATCTAACTCTTCTTTCTAAGCCTCCTAAACACTCCAAATGTATATCGCTCGCTCGCATTTCTATTGCTTTATTGATTAGACTATTAGTATAGTCCTGCATTTTCACGTCATTCACTAACCCTAACTCTTCTGCCTTTTCACGATCTCTCTCTGCAGAATAATTGGTAATTTTTTCGGGATTTATAATATATGGTGCGATTTTTTCCATTTTTTCACGAGCCATAGGTTCAAAAGTAAACTTATCCTCATTTAGCATTCGTTTCATTCCTGGAGTCAAAGAAGAAAAAAACAAAGGAAACTGTGTTCGAAAGTCATCAGGGCTCATAGCTTCATAATAACGAGATTCTTCTATTGCAAAAGTTACGTGTCCAGTATTTACATCATACAAATAAGGAATTGCACCTTCACTAAGTAAATATCTTACTGCCGCAGGGGGAAAATGTCTTTCAATATCCCTATTACTTACTGGATGTTGTTTTTGCAAAAGAGGAAAAATTTTTTCTAACTCAGGATCATAGGGAATTTCTCCTGTTTTTGATAATTCGAGAGGTGTTTGTGTCATAACATCGAGAATTACTAAGGCCGATTTAAATAGATTGTTGTGACAAAAGAATATAAGGGGGGAGAAAATATGATAAAACCCTCGAGTTTTTTAATAAAGAAATTTGTTGAAAAATCCTAAAAGTTTATTGTGCCGGCAGTCCCTAAACCCCGGCACAATGAATATGATGTTTTAAATAAAAAATAATAAAGTTAAATTAAAAAAGAAAATTTACTTTTTCTTTTTCTTTTTTCCGCCTCTAGCCATCTTAGCTTCACATACGTTTCCTTTTCCGTCTACGTAATAAAGAAATCCTGGCTTTCTTGTTACAGCGTTTTTTACAAGTACTGTTCCCATTTATTTAACCTCCTTTTATTAAATCTAAGTATTAGACACCGATGGCGTATTTAAATGTTTCGTTTCAAGAGCATTTTTTCCCGTCGGAGAATTTATCATTTTAGAGTAACAAGACCTACCGACGAGGAATCTGTATCTCTAATAAATATTTTCCCCTTCCATTTATGAAAGGTCGCCAATTGTAAATAAATTTTTCTTGTGTAATTCTTCTTTTATCGTCGATCCAGATAGCTTTAAAGGGTTTACAAAAAAAAGAATGAATTGATAAATTTTTTTCTTTTTTGAAAGGAAATAAAAGAGGATTTGAATTTTTTCTAAACATTAATCCTGAAAACTTTTTCAAGATTGTATCGCAAACTTCTACCTTTATTGTTTTTTTCTTATTTTTTTGATAGTAGATGAAAGATTGAAGTTTCATTTTGCAATCTTCCACAAAACATTAAAATACGCTTTAAAGCTTTCTGCAATTAATTTATTTTTTATCATAAATACGAATGGTTTTTCTTCCCAAAGAAAAATATATACATAATCTTCGAAGATGTCCATTGCTGCAGGAGTTATATATCCTTTGGGCAAATATTTAACTTCGTTTAATTTTATATTTTCACGATCTTTTCCTTGCCAAGATTTACCGGCCTCGTCTAAGAGAAATCTCAATTTTTGTTTTTTCTGAACACAACGAAGATTCACATTCTCTAAAAATAATTTTAAAGAATCGCTTGCGTGTTGGGGTTGCGAGAATCCCAGGATATCAATTGTTCCACCCTTCGGGCAATCATCAATAATTTTCTTAAATGCTGTTTTAAATCCCTCAAACCCCTCATAAACTGCTGTTTGGGTTTCTTTTTGCTCTGTATTTTTAAGTGCATTTAATCCTGGAAGAATTTCCTCTATTTTTTTCCTTCTCTGCTCTTCTATCTCACTAAATTTACTTGGACTTTCGGCAATAAAATGTTTTCCGTCTTTTTGAACATTGTAGGATACTAATCCCTTTTCTATTAGAGAGTTTAGAGATTCATAGACTCTTGAATTCGCTATTCCTGTTTGCTTTATTATTGCACCCGTAGTTGTTTCTCCAGTTTTTAGAAGAAATAAATAAATCAAAGATTCATTCTTTGTTAATCCGATTTCTTCTAGTTGTGTTTCTGGTACCATAAATCTTATTGGCTGTTTTACTATATAAATGTTTCTCCTTTTAAGGAGAAATAATATATAAATAGACTTATGTTATTACTATATTGTACTCACAAAGTACAGGAAAAATAAAATGACAAACGAAACACAACAAGAACAACACGAAAGTTATAATCCATGTTTTAATCCATGGAGGGCTTATGAATTCCTTGAAAAGAATTGCTCTAAAATAGTACTTCAGGGAGTGCCTTATGCATTTGTCTTCAGATTTAATGGCACTAATGTCCCAGATGAAGTCCCGATTAGAGTTTGGAATGCAGACATTGATAGATCCTTATTAGACAAACTCAGAGAAAAAATTCCTTCTGCTTTTGATGAAAAGGGCAATATATTAGAAAATACCCTAAGAGATTTGCTAAATATTCCTTTAAGGGAAGATACAGACAATGAGGTTAGTTTTAGAAAAAATCTTGCAAAATTGTGCGGATATGATTATCATCCAGAAAGAGAACAATCGGGAGATGATTGTGGAGAAACTTATTGGTATACAATACCTGCAAAATTTGAAAAAATTGAAGGAGAAAGGGAATAAAATGGGAAATAAAAACATCCCACAGATTACGCAAAATTTTATCAGTATGATAAAAGAAAAAGCATCCAAAGGAACATATAGAGTTAATTTGGGAGAAGTCAAAATAGATGTATTCCCGTACGTTTTCCCACCACAATCCCCATTTTCAGAAAGTACGCATAGTGTTTATGATCAATTTGGAGATTTACATGATAAAAAAGTTCTAGATATCGGAACTGGAACTGGAATCCAGGCAATCTATGCCGCTCTGGCTGGAGCGAGTACTGTTGATGCAGTAGACATATATGCTCCAGCGGTTAAATGTGCAAAACATAATGCAAGATTAAACAACCTAGAAGACAAAATAAATGTCTGGCAAAGTAATTTATTTAATGATATTCCAGCAGATAAATATGATTTGATAATTGCTAATTTACCAATATTAGATGCAAAGGAAGAAGACTTACGACTACATTCACTAATTGACCCTAATTTTGCATATCATGAAGAATTATTCAACAAATCACCAAATTATTTATCAGAATTTGGAAGAATTGTATTATGCCATGCAAATCTGCATAAAAATAGTAGTTTCGGAAGATTAGAAAAAGTGGCAGCTAAAAATGGCTTTGATGCTAATATAGTACAATCAGAGAAATCACTAGGACATGAATGGAGAAGTTATGAATTTAAATATACGGGAGAAGTAAAAAAATGATAAATTTAATATTGCTTTTAATCTGGATAGTTCTAATTACATCTGTATCTTTATTTGGTGCATGGTATGCTAGAAAATATAATAGACCTGACGGGATTATAGGACTTTACGTGACTTTTGTTTTAATCAGTAATTTAATTGCATTTAAGATATCTGAATTTAATTTTGGATTTATAACACTATATGCTACTGCTGCATCAATAATCTTTCCTGTAACTTTTTTGTTAACTGATGTTGTAAACGAAAAATTTGGAAGAAAAGAAACACAAAGAATGATTTTTATAGCGTTTATTGCACAGATTACAACTGCAATATTTATTTTAATCTCCATTTATATGCAACCAGCACCGTTTTGGGGAAATCAAGATATTTTTAGAACTGTTTTTGGTTTTGCGCCAAGAATAATGATTGCGAGTTGGGTCGCTTTTTTAATTAGCGAGAATGTTGACGCCTATATTTTCTCTTGGTTTAAAAAATTGACAGAAGGTAGACATCTTTGGAGCAGAAATGTTCTTTCTAGCGCACCATCAATAGCTCTGGATACAGTTATTTTCGTAACCATTGGCTTTTATGGAGTACAACCCCTTGCCCCATTAATATTAGGAGTATTAGCTATAAAATGGATTGTTGGAATTATAGATATTCCGTTTATGTATTTAAACAGAGCAATAATGAACTAGAAAATGGTAGAAAAATATACAATAACAAAAAAAATTGCTAAACATGGGAGACAAGCAGTAGTAATTATCCCTAGTTTACTACAGGAGATACTATTTCCAGGAAAACTGGTTCAAATTACTTTTGAAATTAAATAACATCCCGGTAATTAAAACCATCTAAATTTTTTCTCCATTTTAGACATTGCATCTTTAAGCGCAGGATTCGGTTTTAGAGGTGCTGGAGAAGAAGTTTTCTCTTCTACAAAAGAAATTGTTTCTTTTTGAGTTTCGCTAGTTTGCTTATTTAACATATAAAAAACGTTTTTCTTCTTTATACTTTGATATTGATCAAAAACTACTCTTACATTTCTTTCATGAACTACATCATGATGAATAAAACCTCCGCCGAATGTTTTTGGAATATGCATTAGTTCATGAATAATCGTCTTAGTTTGCTCATCTCTTGGAAGCCTATCAAATTTTTCAGATATAACTTCTACTAAATAGAATCCTTTTGGCCTGCCCATTGCAATTTGCATGGCCTTACCTAAAGCATGACATCTAGCAATAGTCCTAGGTGCAACAGAACCATGACTTCTTAAAAAACCAAGATGGTTAAGATCTATATGATTCCAACACATTGTTTTAATTATATCTTCTGCCTCTTTCTTTATATCATCTGCTTGTGCATATTTTATTCCCATAATAGACTTAAAATCTGAGCCTATATATTGATTTCTGTTTATTAGATTAGTAATACTAAGTAATACTTTTGAATATTCTAGATTATTTAGTAATATTTATAAAGGCAAGTAAACTATATTGTATAAATGAAGGAAAGAATATCTGCTACCGTCGAGGTTGAAACAATAAAACTAATTGAAAAACTTCTTAAAAATAAAAAATTTAGAAATAAATCGCATGTTATAGAAACAGCTATAGAAAATTTATTAAAAACAGAGGTGAAAAATGGAAATTAAAAATAAAAGTGCCCAAGTAACTGTTTTTATTATCATCGGTCTCTTAGTTGTTGCTGCAATAATTCTTATATTATATTTTACTGGAAAAACTAGCTTTATTAGTAGCCCTGCTGAAAATCCCGAGGCATACTTAAGAAACTGTATGATGGCTTCTATAAAAGAAGCTGAGAATATTATTTTAGAAACTAATGGTTATCCTAAAATTAATTCTACTAATTATATACTGTATAATAAAGAAAAAGTACCCTATTTATGCACCACTTCAGATTTTTACATTGCATGTACACCGCAAGAACCGGCATTATTTAGTTATATAAACGGATTGATGGAGAGAAAAGTTTCCTCAGATACTGATTTTTGTCTGAACAAATTAGTAGGAGATTATGAAAAAAAAGGTTATAAGGTTCAAGTTGATCCTGGTAACATTACACTTAAGATACAAAAAGATTTCATCAGCGCTAGTTTTGGAAAAAGAATATCAGTTTCACGAGCTGAAGATGCAAGAGAAATTTCCAATTTAGAGATTACATATGGCACAAAATTATATAATTTAATCAAACTTACACAGGAAATTGTTAATTATGAAACGACTACTTGCGTTTTTGATAAAGATGCTTGGATGAAATATGATAATTCTATAATAATATATAGAACAAGCACTTCTGACCAAACAGAAATATATACTTTGAGAGACAGATTAACTGAAAGAGAATTTAAATTTGCAATTAAGACTTGTGTCTTACCTGCAGGAATATAAAAAATGTTAAATAAGAAATTCATGTCAATATTTGAATTAACATTAATTGTAATTTCTAGTTTTGCTTTTGCTTATTTTGTAAGCACTGATTTACCGGATGTTTTTGAAAAACAAAGTTCTATTGTTCAATATTTGACAAGACCAATTATTCCAGTTGTTTCTGCTGCTTTTGCTATGTCCCCTATGGGTTGTTGCAAAGAAACTACTAGCGGGTCTACATGCCAAGAGATTTCTTTAGACAATAAAGCTCTTTGTAAAACTGATTTGATTGGGACTGGATGTAGTTCTGTTAATGATTGCCAAGAGGGCTGTTGCTATGATAGTAATTCTGGTTTTTGTTCTATAAATGCACCTAAGGGAAAATGTATTTCTGGCGGCGGAACATGGGATCCTAGTGCGACATGTAATATTCCTCAATGTCAAGTTGGTTGTTGTATTTTAGGAGATGGTGCTGCTATGATGACTACGAGAGAATGTACTCAAACATCGGAGTATTATAAGATGGAAAAAGTTTTCAAGCCATTAGATATGAAGGGAACTTGTGATGCTTATTCTGATCCTGCCGATCTTGGTGCTTGTTTGTTTAAGTCAGATGATTATTCTAATGATAAGAATTGTATTTTTACAACTAAGGCGAAATGCGTAAATAGTGGTAGAACTTTTATGAAAGATTATTTATGTACATCAAAAGAATTGAACACAACTTGTGAAAAAACAACTAAGACTTCTTGTATAGATGGAGATGATAGAGTTTATTTTGTTGATAGTTGCGGAAATAAAGCAAATGTTTATGATTCTGCAAGAGTTAATGATCAGAATTATTGGGAGAAGATAATTTCACCTAAAGATTCTTGTTCTGGTTCTTCTGAAAGCTGTGGAAATTGCGATTATACAACTGGAAGTATTTGCACAAAATATATTTCTGGCAAGGATGTTTTCAAACCGTCTTTTGGAAATTATGTTTGTAAAAATCTAAATTGTATTAATGGAAGAAAGCACGGAGAAAGTTGGTGTGTTAGTGATACAAATAATGTAAGCCAAGTAGGATCTCCGGTTGGAACAAGAAACTATGTAGCAAGTTGTTTTGAAGGTGAAATAAGAATTGAAGGATGTGCAGATTTTAATCAAGAAATTTGTTTAGAGAACTATGATGACTCATTAAAATATAGCGAAGCTGCTTGTGTAATTAATGATTGGCGTTCATGTATTTATGCAAATGATGCAGATAACTATGCAGAAATAGAAAAATCCTGTAATAAACTACCACAATGTATTATGTTTAACGATATCTCAGGAAATGAAAAATATGCAGGACTTCCAGGATTCAGAGAAGATATAACAAATTCTGCTCAAGGAAAAGCAGGTAATGTTGGAAAAGATATGAATAAATATGTAGCCCAGTGTATGCCTAGATTTACACCAGGTTATCAATTCTGGTCTATTATTTCTGCCTCTAGTAAAAAAATAACCTACTCAAATAATAACTATGGCGGAAGCAAGACAGAAACAGACGGAATTTGCAGTTTAGGAACATTTTCATGTGTTTCACATGTAATCACTGAAGCTCCTTTAAGCCCTAACAAAAAAAAGTATGATGCTGAGAATCCTGAATGTAATATGCAGGCAGTATCACAATCGAATCAAAAAGTCTCTTTAATGATGGAAGGATTAAATGAAA
>CAZCGJ010000016.1:0-15559 GCA_964498295.1 Candidatus Woesearchaeota archaeon
ACATTGGATTCCAAGGCAAATCATAATTGATTAAATTTCTGCAGAACTGAAAATTCAAACCTTCCGCACCAGTATCTGTAGAAATCAAAACATCCGCCCCACCAGTTTTAAACTGATTAATCCTAATAGTTTTTTCTTCCCTATCTAAACCGCCCATAAACTCAACAATTTTCAAATTAAACGGAGCAAGTTTTTCAACAATATACCTCAAAGTCGTAGGGTGCCTAGTATAAATTAATATCTTTTCATCATTACTTCTAGACTTAATTTCTTCTACAACTTTTATTAAGGCTTCAATCTTAGAGTCTACTTTTAGTTCCCCATACGCATCTAAAATTTTCTGCGCAAAGGCCTTAGTACTTTCGTGATAAATATCATCTGAAGTAATCCTCTGCAAACTTTCAATCGCCGATTTTGAAGAACTAGTAATTTTAGGTAAAATTGCAAACACAGCTAACAATCCATTTATTTGATTTCCAGAAGCCAAGAAATATTTAGATTTAATCAGCTCACAAATATTATCATAAATTTCTTTCTCTTCTTTTGTTAATTCTACAGAAATAATTTTTGGCATCCTAGGTTTGTAATCAATTCCAATCTCAGAACGTTTTCTTCTAACCATTAACTCACCTAGTTTTTTTCTTAACTCTAAGGGATTCAGAGGATGTCTTTTGTTACCCTTGTACAAAAATTTATTTCTAAATTCTTTAACAGTTCCAAGATGTCCTTTCTTCAGTAAATTAAGTAAATTATACAATTCCAACAAATCGTTCTGGAAAGGAGTTGCAGTCAAAAGTAAAAATCTTTTTTTCTGAAGTCTATCCACAAATTTCCAACGAACAGTGTTTCTTTCTTTCAATTTATGGGCTTCATCAACAACAACCAAATCCCAAACAATTTCATGCGCTCTCTTATGCCTAAAACCTCGATTAAAATTATCGAAAATCTTAACTCTATCCAGAGAAGCAATTGCAAAATCTAACCGGTCCCAATCTTCGACAGATTCAATAATCCCAAAATCCAATTCAAATTTTTCCTTCAATTCGGCAACCCACTGATCAACTAGAGAAGGAGGTGTTAAAATCAAAACTTTTTTTACAAATCCTCTAACAATATTTTCTTTAAGAATTATGCCTGTTGTAATTGTCTTACCAAGACCCACTTCGTCAGAAAGCAAAGCTGAAGTATTCATATCTCTAATAATTTTTAAAGCACCATCCTGCTGATGAGGCAAATTGTAAGTAAGATTTTTTTTAATCATATCAAAAGAAACCAACTCATTTACCTTCTCATCTTTCTCAACATCCTGAACTTCTTTTTTTAGGTCTAAGAGTTCCTGTGAATCAAACCCTGAAAAAGAATCCTTATCCGAATTAAACAAATCTATGTCTTCTGAAAAATGTTCACTCACCACTATTCTTTTTTTTGTTTCACCCATAGCACACGAAGAAATTTTAGAGTATATAATTATTTGCAACCTTTAATTTTGTCTTTGAATTCTTTCCAAAAGAGAAGTCAAATCTTTTTCAAAAGAAACTTCGTCTTCTTTAAGAATAGTGCTTGCCAAAAAACCGCTCCCCTCGAAAGGAAAATAAACAGAAAAAAGTCCTTTTTCAGAAGTACTAGAAGGAGAATCTAAAATTGCAACCTTCCCATATTTTTCTACAACCTCTCTTGCAAAATTAGTACATAATCCATCAGCATTCTTTTGCCCTAAAACAACTTTCTTTGCCCATCTTCTAACCTTTAAAGCAGAATCAACAGCATAAACTCTAAATCCGCTTGCATCAACAAAGTCGGAAGAATAGTCCTCTTGAAATTGCCCAAAAATACCTAAATTATTATTAGGATCTGCAGAGTCCAAAGGTACCTTGCCAGAAAATGGAACTACATACATAACATCAGCCTCATAATTTGCTTTTCTCATTAAATTATTAAAAAAGAATACTCTGTTAAAAACCAACTCTCTCCAGCCCATATCCGGAATACCTTTAAGCCCTATTTCACGAATTGTTTGAGCCGCAATTTCAGAAGGATATACAAAATTCTGTCCCATTCAGAAAAGACCTTTATATTATTTATAAGCATTATTGCACTAAAAAACACCCTATTTTTATAGAATATAAATGCTTTAAACGGAATGAAGAGAGGTTTGATGAATTTATATTCCTCAAATTAAGCATCTTTTTAGAGAATATAAATGCTTAAAAGCAATAAAAAAGACCTATATTTATGGCAGAAACCCTACCTATAGCCGTAACTGAAGAATTAGTTAGAGAAACAATAAGACAACTTAAAGATAAGGGATATACAGTTAATCAAGATAGTATCTATCAAGCAATAAACACTGCAAATGTAAACCCGATATCCAAAAAAATGCAATTCAAAATTTCAAAAAGAGAAGAGTTTGATCAAGACGTTGTAGGGCCGGGACATAACGAATTCTGGTTTTTTCCAAGAAGAATACTCCTTAATACAACTACAGACTATAAACCAAACACACTGACAAGAATATTCAAGAATATAGAAGCACGTTACTTTGACACAAAAACGAAAGGATTTGACTCGAGTCATTTTTGCAGATGTGCAAGAGAAGAGCTAACAGTTTTAGGAAGTATGCAAAAAGCATATGCAAGAGGTAGCCCATACAGCTTAATGGGAACAATAGGAGAAATTTATGGTATGGATGAAGATGGAAGAGTAGCTCATGATGAAAAAGGAGAGTTATATGTAAGGGCCCCTGTAATAATTATCCCAGGAGCAGAATCTACTGAAATTAGAAGCCTAGATGCCTTTTGCAAACAATTTCAAATCCCTAGTCAAGAAAAGGTAAATCAGGTATTGGGAATCACAGATTAATAAAAAATACTTAGAATATACAAATTCTTTTAAATAGATAAAACAACATTCTTTCATGCCAAGAGAATTTTTAGGTGAATTAGATAAAAGACAACGAGCATCTTTTTTAGAAAAAATAAAAAATACTGAAGGCTTAGGAATAGGGCCCTTTAGTAAGAAAACAGTTACTATACAAAACACCACTCCTCAAAGAGCAGAAACCGGCAGCGAAGGAAGAGTAATATATCCAGCTTCAACCCTAGCTACAGTGGGTGCAACACAAGTTTGGTATGAATTTTATGATCCTGCAAAACCATCAGAAAAACACCGGCAAATAAGAGATATATATGATAGAGTAATGGGAGCATAAAAACTAAATAAAAAATACTTCTTTTAAGAATAATAAATCTTTAAGCAACTAAGAATTTAAACAATTCATAGACTAAGAATGCTGGCCATACTAATGCTTTCAAAATTCCAAGCACGCCCATCCAGAAGCTTCCTGCTGTAGATATATAGTAAATTACTGCACCTAGAAAACCTAAGCCGTAAATACTTCCACCACAAACACCACAACTACGAGAAGTACTGCAAGAACAAGAATCTCCGCATTCACAAGTCTCTTTTTTTACTTTAGCCATTATAATCTATACCCTGAGAACTATTTAAATGTTTAGAAAATTAAGCAACACGAACTTCTCGATAATTAATTCTATTCTGTTCGTCAACTGTACATCCATTATCAAAAGGACTATCAACAGCCCCAAGATTATACCAAAAAGATTTTCCCTGTGGAACAAGAGCATAATTATAAACAACTTTACGAACTTCTACTTTACCAGAGGCTCCTTGTTTATAACCTACAAATCGAGACTCCTCTCTTAGCTCTAACATACCAATCAATATTCCCTTCGGACCTAAATCGAAACTTACAGCCTCACCAACAGCCTGACGTAATGTTTTACTCATAAAAAATTAAATTAAAACTGCTTTAAAAATAAATGTATAATGAAGAAGATATTTTTATTTGAAACTTCTTTTCCTTACAGTAGAAGCACGAGCAATAAAACCCCAAGTATTTTTACAATTTTTACAAAACATTCTTGTAGGTGATAAAACTTTTGTGTTCGTGCTTTTGCAACGTCTGCATGCTTGTCTCATAATATAGTTAGATTTAGACAATACTTAAATGTTTTGAGAATTCACCAATTATATCTTTTCAAAACTTCGATCAAATCTTTGTAAACATAATCCAACATCTTGAAGCTTTCATCTTTATACTTATCTTTTGCAAAAATTATTTCGAATAGTTTGAAATCATTCATAATAGAAAGTTTATCTGCAACTTGAATTATTTTACCCTCGTCAGTTTCTGGATCTTTAGAACTTCCATGATTAGCAATGCAATCCTCAATTATAGGATTTATTTTACCAAATTTCTCAATTACCATTTTAACACCTAATTGAGCATGATTTTCTGATTGAATAGATCTTGCAATATCATGCAACCAACAAGCAATTTCTAAAGAAGTTTTGTCTACCCTTTTGTTTTTAGCAAGTTTCAAAGCAGTTTTCACAACACCTTTTGTATGTTGAACAAGAAACTTTTTTTCAACGCTAGGTTTCATCTTTGCAAATTCTTCAAAAGCAAATTTCTTTGCAGATTCTTTTGTAAGAGCTACCATAAATATACTAAATTTAGAAGATACTTAAATGTTTTGAGAAATTAATAACACCTGCGATAATCTTCTAGTTCTCTATCTTGCGCTCTTCTTTGTAACCTTCTTTTATTACGACCTGATGCAAAATTTTCAGCGTATTTATTTACTGCTTCTTCAACTCTACCGAGCGAAAGAACATCACAAGTTACAGTCATATCTTGATAAAGATGTGAAGCAAAATACCTAACAACAACCTGATCTTCTCTCTGATCTTTCTTTCTTTCTTGTATCGCAGCAACAGAAGCTACTTTCTTATGATTATGGTAAACTACACTAGACTCTATTTCTATAACACCTGGAACTGCATTAAGCTTAGCCAATAAAGTTTTAGCCTGATTAAGAAAATGATGATTCGGATCCCCATCATGGTTTCTAATCACATGAGCACGATGATTCATAAAAAATTAAATAAAAAATAGTTCTTAAGTAACATTATACCTTAAAATATACTTTAGAGTATATATTTAAAAAATTAAATCCCGGTTGCTAAAAATGCCCACCAAGGTTTCTTTGTTTTCAAAACCTTTCCAGTTTCAGCATCAACTTGAATAGAAACATTTCCTTTGATCTTAAATAATCCCAACATTTTTCCTTGCTTTTCTGAAGTTAATTCATAAGCAGTTTGATTGTTTCCAACTTCTTTTAATTCTATTGTAAAATTTAAATTGCCTAAAACTGCAATTGCTTTTTCAGAAGCTGTCTCTGGCATAATTTTTATTTCTGCTTTTCTTCCATTTGAAAGATTAAATGTTTTTGTTTCATCTTTGTTTACAAACCTACAACTCAGAGTCGGTACACAATTTTCATCGCAAGTAGCATAAGATTCAGCCCCAAAAGCACACATTATCTCGTCTATAGAAAGCCCAGAACAAACATTTCCAGAACATGTGCCTCGCCCATTATTACAAACGTCTCCCCTACAGCAAGAATCTCCTTTCAAAACACAAGTTTCTGCTTCATCTTTATCAACCTTTTTTGTACATTCTCCTTGAACCCAATAATCTACTTTACCTGCACAAGCACCGCATTTATTTCCATAAGTCAAACCATCACTGCCACAAACAGGCATATATTCCATTGTGCATATAGTTGCATTCTTTTGCTCCGAAGTGCAAATATTTCTACCCTCGCCAAATTTACCACACTCACACTCGCCAGAAGTTTCATTCAAAAAAGCATTAGGACATTTCAATAATTTACACGTTTCCGCCAAACAATCATTTTTCGTCTCAAAAGTTTGTAATCCATAATACATGTAAGCTCCACAGAATTCCTTCTGGCCGCAAGACTTATTTTCATTATCTATCCAATAGAGATTTTTACAACTATTGTTCTCAACACGTACAGAAGAAGAAATTACTTCTCTCAAACCAACCCAATTCATTTTAAAAGAAATTAAATTACCGACTTTCAAAATATCACCATTACTCAAATTCTCAGTAGGAACATAAACAGAAAAAAGACGCCCGCCAATTTCACTACTAATATAAGTCATACAATCATATTTATTAAAATCGCTCTCGAATTCTTTAAAATTTTTTGCCATAATTACTTCTACATCAAGAGCGTATCTCTCAGGATAATAATTAGTACCTCCAGTTGGACAGGCTTCAATAGAACCGTCAGAATTAGGAGTTCCATCCAAACAGCTATGCTTCCATTCAGCAAGATAGGTAACATTTTTTATAATACCTGTAATTTCGCAAGAAGGCCCTGGAGCAACCATTGCACTTACAAAACTTCCTACTAAAAATAAAAATACAAATGCATACGCAATTCCAAATCTCATAAAATAATATATGCTAGCTTATTTATAAATTGCACGATAACTACAAATAGAATTGGAGACTAAAAATTTTTGCAAAAAAAATATGCTAGCTAAATAGTCACACTAAGAAACTATCTTAACAAGCTTTGACGGATCCACAGCCGAGGCGTCTTGCATATTGCATTCACCTTGCTCGTAGATTATCGCATGCCCCTTTTGGCCGATATAACCAAAATCATATACTCGCCCATCAGGCAAATATAAAACTTTGTCACCACGGACAAAATCTATTTGCGTTTTTTCCTCCATAATAAATAAAGAAGATGAAGTATAAAAAGATTACGAATGAGAATTCACACTACTGAATTAAAGAACGTTATAATAATAATCATAGTAATGCTTCTCAAGTACAACCGAATCCATACATGAATCAAACTTATTTTTATCAAAAGAATACTCATCAGAAGAAATATTTATACAATCATTATGATCAGACAAATAGCCAACAGTAGCATCACATACATATTTTTCAGGATCGGAAACTAAAGCACTACAATAATTTTTCAGATAGTCTAATGCCGGATTTGTATCATTAAAGGGAGAACTTCCAGAAGAAGCTATATCCATATAGCAATCTAAAAAATAATTCCAAGAAGAATTATAAGTAACAGAAAAAAGATTATTTTTATAAAAACAAGGCTCAACTTTTCCAGACATAAGGCCTGAATAAGCGTAGCAATCTGCTATAAAATTTTCATTACATCCAACAATATCCTTGCCCTCGCAAGATTGGCAAATACTCAAGTTAGAATTTTTTTGAGCCTCAGATTTTAGACATTCCAAGTAAGAATTATATACTTCTCCAGAAGAAGAATTTACATTTAAGATAGACTCACAACCCACACCAACTGTTTTTATTTGTATCGCTACAAATTCATAACAAAGCACCTTATCATCTCCCTTAGAAAGATTATTGCAAAAATCATAATTAATATCTGCTCCGGAAGAGATTAAACAACCAGGAAATGAAAAGAAATTCTTTGCATGAGACTTAAGATCAGAAGAATAAAGATAGTAATTATTAGGATATTTATTCCAAACAGAAGAAGATGTTGCAGGATCATCAAAAATATACGAATATTTATTACAAATAGAAGAATCTCCTCTTTTCATAGCAAGACGAGTTATACACTCCTTAGCATCCCAAGGATTTAAATCTAAACAAACAGAAGAATCGCTCCCAAAACCAATCACTCGCTCATAACACTTATCTAGTTCATAATGAGATAAAACACCAGAACTAACAAAATGAGAAACCCGCTCACAGTTTTTCTTAAAACGCCCATTTGCTAAATCATGAAAACAAGAATCTTGCATAGTACTATGAGAAAAAGATAGAGGAGCAATAACATCAGGATAAAAATAACAATAGTTACCAGAAAACCAAAGATAAAATACAAATACAAATAGTAAACTTAAAACAAAAAGAATAAATAATTTAAAAGTAAAAAAAGAAGTCTTTATAGTTTTCTCAGAAAATCCATCAACTTCCATTATTTTCCCTCAAAAATCTGTCTAACTTTTCCAAAATCGGCTCTTCTATTACTCAACTTCATAACACATCCAATCAAGAAGTTCAAAGACTCTTTCTTTCCACCCTTATATTCATCCCAAACTTTTGCATTTTCTTTTATTGCCTGTTCAACTAACTTCTTAGTTTCTTCTTCAGAAATCTTTCCAATATCTGATTTCATAGTCTCTTTTACTGAGAAACTCTTTGGAACAAAACCATTCATAATTTGTTTAGCCTTCAATACCGTAATCTCACCTTTATCAACAAGTCCAATCAACTCAGCCAAATGTGCTGGCTTAATATCAACACCTTCATCTTCCAAAGTTTTCTTCTCATGATTCAAAATTCTAAGTAACTCAATAGTTATCCATGAAACGTATTTAGACAAATCAACACTCTTAGCAATTTCTTCCGCGAAATCAACAAGTTCCAAATTCTTAATCAAAACATCCGCATCTGCTTCATTAACCTTATATTTCTTAATCAATTTATCCAATTTCTCAGACGGCATTTCAGGCAGCTCTTTCTCAACTCGTTTAACATCTTTCTCACTAATCTTTATAGTAGGCAAATCAGGATCAGGAATAAATCTATAATCAGCAGCATCTTCTTTAGAACGCATCTTTATTGTCTTTCCAGATTGTTCATCAAACGCCAAAGATTCTCTTTTCTGTTCAATACCCTTATCATGATTTTCAAGCTGTCTAACAATTTCATAATCAATCGCCTTTCTTATTTTCTCAAGAGAATTAAGATTCTTCATTTCAACTCTTTCACCATAAGTAGAAACATTAACATCAACTTTTATTCCACCGTTTTTTCTAAGTGCTTTAACATAAGAAAGCGAATGAACAACAGTTTTCAACCAATTAACAACTTGCTCTGAAGAACTAAAATCTGGCTCTGTAACAATTTCAACAAGCGGCAATCCAGAACGATTATAATTTATTCCACCCATTTCAGGATTCCATTGCGCAGGATCTTCTTCAAGATGACATTCAGTAATTCTGATTCCTTCAAACTTTCCATTCTCCGCACACGGAATTGCATAAGCTCCAGAAATTGTATTCTGATAACCCTTGGGTAAATCAGCCCAATTGTAATGTTTTCTCTGCCAAACCAAATGTTTATCGTGATTAACCTTACAACCCATTATCAAAGCAATCTGCACAATTTTATCCATCGCAGATTTATTAGGCAACATAGGTTTACATCCGGGTTGACCAGTACAAATCGGACAAACTAAAGTATTAGGTTCAGCTTTTAAGAAATCAGTTTTACACATACAGAATAATTTCTCTTTCGTATCCAAATAGCCGTGAATTTCTAAACCTATTTTAAGTGGAAATGCTTTTTGTGAACTCATAAAAACTATTAGAATTGAGACTTTTTAAGGATTATGAGATCAATCCACAACCTTTCTGTACACAGCAGGAAACCACATTTCGTGATTTCCATCTCTAGCACACATAGTCGAACTAACATCTAAAACAAGTGATCTAGGCAAAAATCCTGCAGAATCAATATCATACGGAAGATGGATATTATCAGTCCTACCTCCGGCAGGATTACGTTTCTGACCAAAAGTAGTCCAATGTGCACTTATAGTAGAATGATTAGTTACATAAACTAAACCATTCTCAGGCAATCTCTCCCCCATATTTGCTAAACAGTCCATTACAAAAGCCATAGAAAGATTACCTATGCCCCATCCCCAAATATTTGACAAATAAATTTTTGTAAAACCATCAGTAGTACTTGCAACAGACAGAACATCCCCCGGATCAGAAATTTCAAGAGCGGGCAATTTAGGACGAATTTTAGATAATCTATCTCTCCATAAAAAATATTCTTTTCTTCTTTCACGAAAATATTGTGCTTTCTCCAAACTATGTGAACCATGAAGAAATCCATCACGAGAACCATATGGACCAGTATCGAAAAAATTATCAACATCTCCTCTTTGTAAACAAGCAACTCTTTTTCTAAAAAAATCAGTTTGTGCAGGAGAACTATCTACAGAAAAAACTTTGCTTGCTTTTTCCAAAAAAGCAATTGCCTGATCGCCAGAACCACCAATAGTTAAAACAGAATCTTTAGGGCAAATCCGTAAAGCTCCGACTATCCCGTCCAAATTTTCATTAGTAGCCGTATAAGCCACATCTTCGTTATTCCATTCTTTATTCATTTTAAATTAGAATCCTAAGGCAATTCTAAACCATCACCTTTTCAAAAACTAATAGAATTTGGCGTTTTTAAGCATTTTTATCTCTTCTAGGCAAATAAGGAGCCAATCTTCTTCGCAAAATATTCTCTAAAACTCTCTTTTCCTCAGGCACTGAAATATCATAACTATCTTTAATATGCAAATTAACAATTCGCGAATCATCTTCATATTGAAAATCACTCTTTAATAATCTCCGAGTTAGTTCATGTGCAATAAAAATATTCCTAACTCCTTCAGTCATGGAAATGGAAAATTCCCTAGATTTATCTTCCGGATTAATTCCTGCAGAACCAACATAAAAATCAAATTCTCCAGAATCCTGGAAACCACCAACACGAAAACCACGTCTGATTAACATTTCCTTACAAATTCTCTCTCCAACTATACTTCTATTTATATTAGCATAGCAAACAAATAAATATTTATTTTCCATTTTCTGAAACTCCGAAGGATTTCGGAAGGTAACGAATTAGGAAGTTACCGCTATCGGACTTTTTGCGAAACTCTGTTCGCAAGGTTGTTTTACAACCCCTAACTTTTTCGACGACAACAAAGACAGTTGTTTTAGTCGTTGCTTTCGGTCAAACCAAAAGTTTGAAATTATTCGAAAAAAGTCCTACCGACCCTTAGAATAAACTAGAATCAGAGTCTTATAAATATTTATTTTCCATAATTTAACTTAATAAAAAATTCTGAACTTTAGGCCCCTCGCCTTTTCTTATCTGATCTATTTGAGAAATAGATCTAATAGCAGAAGGGGACTGGAGAACACCTGATAATCCAACAATAGAATCATGCGTAGACAACAAATCTTCTTGATTAATACCATATAAAAATATAAGAGCATAAGAACGCGAAATAGCATTTCCTTCAAACTGTGCATTGAAATGAATATTTGCCAAATCTCTTGCTAAAAAATCTGCAGGAGCATAATAAGAAATTTCAATTTTACGAGAATCTGAAGATAAATTTCCCTTTTGGCCTCTTTTAAAACCTTTTTCAGAAGAATATTTACCATCTAATAATTCAACTAATTTTTCTACACCCTCTCTAGATTGCTGAACTCTGTCTTCAGGAGTTCCATATAAATTAACATCAAAAGTATAAGTAAAATTTCTAAAATTATTTGGACCAACAGAATAATCAAAATCAGTCTTTGAAAGAATTAGTGAAGGTCTAACGACTTTAGGTTGTTCTTTACTCGCAGTTCTAAATATTTTTGTCCAATCCATTTTATTAAATCACCAGAACTATTTTCCCTAAAAAATAAACAAATATGGAATATTTAAATGTTCTCAAAAGCTTTTTATAATCAAGTTAACTAATTAATTTATGAAGTTTAAAATAGAGTTTCTCTATGCTGCAATAACAATTCTTCTTTGGGGAACCGTAGCAACAGTAGGAAAATTATTACTAACAACCTTAGATAATTATCAAGTCCTATTTTATGTAATGCTAACTTCCCTAATAGCAGTATTTATCCTTTCATTATTTATGGGAAAACTAAAGTTAATTAAAAAATACAAAAGAAAAGATTATACTGTCTTTTTTTTATTGGGTGCAGCAGGAACATTCATGTATAGCTTGCTTTTTTATATAGGACTAAAATTCTCCTCAGCACAGGAAGCTTTTATTGTAAACTACACTTGGCCAATTTGGGTAATAATTTTAGCATCTCTTTTTCTAAAAGAAAAAATAACAGTTAAAAAAATAATCGCAATAATATTGAGCTTTATCGGTGTATTAGTTATTGTTTCCCAAGGAAAATTCTTCATTAATTATCAAAATCTATTCGGAAATATTATAATGTTATTCGGAGCTTTCTTCTATGGATTATTCAGCGTTCTAGGAAAAAAATACAAATATGAAAACACAACTTCCATGCTATTTTATTTCTTAACTGGGACAGTTTTAAGTTTTATTACAATGACCATATTTTCTAACTTTATTATTCCTTCACCTATTGAACTTTTAGGTTTTATATGGTTGGGAGGAATAGCAACAGGAGTAGCTTACCTATTTTGGTTTTTAGCACTTAAACACGGCGATACAGGCGTAATGGCAAATTTAGTATTCCTAACTCCTTTTATTTCATTAGTATTCATTGCAATATTCTTAAAAGAAAAAATATTAATTTCATCATTCATAGGACTAATTTTAATCATTTCCGGAATATTAATCCAATCTGTTTCCAGAAATAAACAACCTTAAAAATCCCATCTTCCTGACTAATTTATGGTAAAAGAAAAAACCCTTATTGTTGGAGATATTGTAGAAATACGAACTGCAGACAAAACATGGAAAGGCCGAGTTCTAGAAAGCTATGACTCAGAAACCCTTTTACTTAAATTAGAATCCGGGTACAACATAGGAATTAAAGAGAGAGATATTCTAGAAACCAAAGTTATTGAAAAAGCAAAAGACAAAGAAGGCAAAATTATCCAAACAGAAAGAAACTCAAACCTTCCAAACGTGGCAATGATTATCACCGGCGGAACAATCTCTTCACGTTTAGATCCTAAATCAGGAGCAGTTATCTCAACCGATGCAGAAGAAATTCTCAATATCGCACCAGAAATAAAAGATATTTGCAATATCACAAGATTAGAAAAACCCTTCATGAAATTCTCAGAAAACATGGGGCCTAAAGACTGGAAAAAACTTGCAGAAACAGTTGAGAATCTAGTTAACGATGAAAATATTTCCGGAGTTATAATAACACACGGAACGGACACATTACATTTCACAGCTTCTGCTTTATCTTTTATGCTAGGAAAATTAAACAAACCAGTTGCTTTAACATACTCACAACGAAGTATTGACCGAGGCTCAACAGACGCGCACCTGAATATAATCTGTGCAGCAAAATACGCAATTTCTGACATCGCAGAAGTTTCTATTGTAGGACATAAAGACCTAAACGACACTTTCTGTTTAGCAATGCCAGGAACAAAAGTTCGAAAAATGCACACTTCAAGAAGAGATACATTCCAGGTAATTAATTCAGAACCTTTTGCAGAAATCTCAAAAACAGAATTTAAGATATTAAGAAACTTCAACGCAAGAGACAATTCTAAAAAAATACAAATCGACAATAAATTCGAACAAAGAATTGCTTTAGTAAAAATAACTCCAGGACAGGATCCAAATATATTAGAATGGTATAATCAAATGGGCTACAAAGGAATTGTATTAGAATTATGGGGCTTAGGACAATGCCCTGCGCAAGACGCCGAACACAACTGGTTGCCTACAATAAAAAGACTTACAGAAAAAGGAATGATAATTTGTGGAGCTGCACAAACAATTAGTGGACGATTGAATCTTAATGTTTATACAACAGGAAGAGACCTACAAAAAACAAACATTATTGCATTAGCAGACATGCTACCTGAAACTGCTTTTGTAAAACTTGGCTGGGTTCTCGGACATTCTTCTTGGGTCAGAGACGGAAAAATAGAACAAAAGATGCTAGAAAATTTCTCAGGCGAATTTAACGAAACAATTGGATTTGATTTCTAAGAAATTTTAATTTAATAAATAATTAAGAAATTAATTCAAAATGAGGTTGCTCTTTTGCAGAATAGTTTACGAATATATATTTGTATAATTTACTCTCATCTTTATTAAATGCATATCTATCACCCGTAATATTGGCGAAGACAACACAAATTGTTTCATTATTTACAACAGAAATTATCTGCTTCTTTAATTCAACATTAGAAATCTTTGAATTGGTCCAGCTCTCTCCTTTTTTACACCAATCTACATCTTGAACAATATTAGATACTGCACTTTTATTAGAAACAGATTTATTGTTGATAATTGCATTTTGAACAGTTTGGTTATTTGAAACACTCAGATTATTAGCCATATTTTCTTTGTTAGAGTTATTATTTAAAAATACTACAACTATTACAGCTAGTAAGACCAGTGAAACAATTCCTACAATCCAAAGTATTTTTTTATTTTCCATTATCCAAGCCCTCCTATTCGAATATTATCTAGATAATAAACTTCTTGTCGCCATTCGCAATTACCACAATCAAACTGAGTTTCAAATCCAATTCCAAGATTGTTACCCAAAGCTGCAACAGCAGATGACAAATCAAATCTCGCTAACTGCCATTCACCACCAGTATTTGCAGAGAAAACGGGTGTTTGATACCACCCTGGAACAGCACAGCCATCCTCCATAGTTATGTAAAGAGGATATCCTTGAGGAATAGTTGGACTAATAATCATTCTGCCATTTTCATTATAAACCTCTACTACAACACCATCAGGAACAAAAGAACCAGGAGTACCGCAATCATCAAAATGATATTTATGATAATATTCAAGTATCGGTTCTGAAACACTACTTAAATCAATAATCGGAGAATCTATTCTCTCACTTCCCCTAGAGGGATGTTGTTTAAGCGAAAAACTATAACTCCCATCATTAGCATCAGAAGAAGATATTTCCCAATAAGAAGCTTCTCCAGACCACCAATCTTGATAAATGACAGTATTACTCCACCCATTCTCGCCATTTTCAAAACTTTCAGTATATGCGGTGCAAGGTTTATCAGTGTGTATACATGCACCTGCCTGACAAGTATTATTATATTGAAAACCGCACAAGCCAGAAACATCACATTGAGTATCATCAGTGCATTGAGTTACACAATTTCCACCACCATCACATCTACCAGTACTGCAGATAGTACTTGCAGGAAAATTCGTGTACTCACACTTATTAGTACCAGAATTACAACTTTTGGAAGAACACAATCTATCTTCACAATCAGAAGCTGCAGAACAATCTTTTTCTATAAGCATATTTGTTTGTGCAACCAATGCAAGCTCCTGCTGAGTAAATGTACAACCAGGCACAGTCTTTAAACTAACTTTAGAACATTCTTTAGAACTTCTTCCGTCAGTTAAAACTGGAACAACAGAAACTTCATCAACCCCTGTTAGAGTTGAAACATTAATATAAAATATTCGAGATGAACTTTTTTCAAAATTAAAATCAGTTGAATAAGAAACTGAACTTCCCGAAGAAGAAGCAAATATTCTAAGACCTGAAACATTAACATTGTTTACTCCTTTAACAGTTTGAACACCTACAACTTTCTGTGCGGCATCATAGCAAGTATATCCTTGTGAAGTTCCAATAGTTACATCTGCATCGTTACAAGCAACCGAACCACCAAGATTATCTTTAATCATAGGGATTATAACTGCCCAAACAATACCAACAGCTGCAACAGTAATCATAATAATCAACACAGTTGCCACAACTGCAGAAACCCCTCGCTTTCCAAAATCACCTCTCTTCATAAAAAATACAAGAAAAGAGACTTTTTAAATATTCTTTTTGTAGAAGAGTATGTGTACCCTACCGACATATGTCGTAGGGCTGAAAAAACCGAAAATTAGTTCTG
>CAZCGJ010000017.1:0-15354 GCA_964498295.1 Candidatus Woesearchaeota archaeon
AGAGAGATTAGTGGATTCTGGGCTAGAGTTCTTAGATTTGTTAGATTGAGAAAGTAAGACAATATTTATAAACTTCTTATTCTCCATTCTTATATGCGAAAGTCAAATGTTATTCAGAATATGAATGCATCTAGCTTTGCTTATTTTTTCTATTGGTAAATCTGGTTTCAATTAACCGGGTTTGCAGAATATAATTTAGTTATTAATGTGCAGTTCGGTTTCTTGCGGATTTTGATAGAAATGGGTAACTATAAAAATGACAAAAATCAGACCGAGAAGTATGGAAGAAATACTTAGTGATACAAATGTTGAATATTACGAGTCTTTACCTTCTCCTGCAGAAGTTATTCGAATGATTCCTGCTAGTGAAATTGCAAGAGAAACAGTTTTCAACGGAAGACAAACAATAAAAAATATACTCGATGGAAATGATAAGAGAATCTTAGTAATTGTAGGACCTTGTTCTATTCATGATGTAGATGCTGGATTGGAATATGCAAGGAAACTTTCTGTTTTGGCTGAAGAAGTAAAAGATAAGGTTTACATCGTGATGAGAACTTATTTAGAGAAACCTCGTTCAACTGTCGGATGGAAGGGGCTTATTTACGATCCTGATTTAGATAACTCGTTAGATATTGAAAAAGGAATAATTACTGGAAGAAAATTTTTATTAGCTGTTAATGAATTGGGTTTGCCATGCGCAAATGAATTTGTACGAACGGGTTTGCCCCAATATACTGCAGATTTGACCTCTTGGGCTGCTATTGGTGCAAGAACTGTAGAGTCTCAAACACACAGAGAGCTCGCTTCCGGTTTATCTATGCCTGTTGGTTTAAAGAATAATACTGCTGGAGAAATTTCTTCTGCTGTTGATGCTTGCATTGCTTGTGCACATCCTCATACTTTCTTAGGTTTAACTATGGACGGTCGAAATTGCAAAGTTAGAACTTTAGGAAATAGATATGGCCATGTTGTTTTAAGAGGGGGAAATGGCAAGCCTAATTATTATTCTGAAAAAGTTTCTGAGGCTCTAGCATTGTTGGCTAAAGCAGGTTTACCTGAACGTATTGTTATTGATTGTAGTCATGCTAACTGCGGAAAGGTTGCGGAAAGACAAGAAGAAGTTGCGTATAATATTTTACAACAAATTAAAAGTGGAAATTCTGCTATAAAGGGAATTATGATTGAGTCTAATTTGTGTGGTGGAAATCAGCCTTTTCCAAAAACTGCTGAGGAAATAAGGAGTTTGAAATATGGTGTTTCTGTTACAGATCAGTGCCAGCCGTTTGAGGTGACTGAAAGAGTTGTTAGACTATACGCAAATGATTTATAATTAATTTTTATCCCTTAACAACGCCAACAGGTCTTAACTTCGCAACGATTTTTGATAAACCGGCCTTGTCTGATATTGCAACTACTTCGTCAATATCTTTGTAAACTTCTGGAGCCTCTTCAACTAAACCTTTTTCACTTCCTGCTTCAATTTCAATTCCTTTTTTATTTAAGCTTGCTTTGACATCTTTAGCATTAATATTTTTATTTGCAAATGAACGACTAGAAACTCTTCCTGCACCGTGTGCAGTTGATGAGAATGAAAGTTCTTCTGATTCTTTAGTTCCAACCAAAATATAGCTTGCAGTTCCCATGCTTCCAGGAATTAAAACTGGTTGGCCTGTTTTTTGATATTTTATTGGGAGTTCTTTTCTTCCAGGTCCGAAGCTTCTTGTTGCGCCTTTTCTCATAATTAAAACTTCTTTATCTTTACCCTCAATTTTATGTTCTTCAATTTTAGCGATGTTATGGCAGACATCGTAGACGACTTCTGCTTTAAACTTTGGAAATATTTTTTTGAAAGCTTCTCTGATTGAATTTGTAATTAGTTGCTTATTTGCAAAGCCGAAGTTTGCTGCGCAAGCCATAGCAGAAAGATATTTTTGTCCTAAATCAGATTTGATAGGTGCATTTACTAGTTCTCTGTCTTGTTTTGGCCAGCTGTATTCTTTTTCCATTAATTGAATATAGTCAGAAGCAACTTGATGACCTAAGCCTCTTGAACCGCAATGGATCATAATTGTTACTTGTCCCTCTTTTAGCCCCCATTCTTTTGCAATCTCTTTATTTGTTATTTTATCTACAATTTGAAGTTCAACAAAATGATTTCCTGCGCCTAAAGTTCCTAATTGAGGTATTCCTCTCCCTCTTGCTTTTCTTGAAACATCTTTTGGATTTGCGTTTGGTAAACATCCCCTATCTTCTGTAAATTCTACATCTTCTTTTGTTGCAAAACCTTTTTCTAAACACCAGTTTAAACCTTTTGATAGAACTTCATCTAATTCTTTTTCTTTAAGAGTTAATTTTGATTTACTTCCAACTCCGTTTGGTGTTGCTTTGAAAAGTTCTTTCGTTAAGATTTTTTCTTTTCCTTTAATATCTTTTTCAGTCAGGTTTGTTCTTAGAATTCTCACAGAGCAATTAATATCATAACCTACTCCGCCAGGAGAAACTACTCCTTTATCTAAATCGAAAGCTGCTACTCCTCCAATTGGGAAACCATATCCTTGGTGTGCATCTGGCATAACTAATGCGTTTTTTATAATTCCAGGTAGCATAGCTACGTTTTTAATTTGTTGTAGTGTCTTGTCTTCTTTTATTTTTTCAAATAGTTTATCATTAGAAAAGACTACTGCAGGGACATTCATCTCCTTTTCTTTAGGGATTTCATATTTGTAATTTGCCATAATTAGGAGAGAATTCTAAGGTTTATATATTTGATTTATACGTCTAGAACTACCTGAGTTTGCCAAACCTTGTCTTCTTCATTGAATTTGACAAACATCTCGCTATAAGTTACTGCTTTTACATCATTTGTGAATTTATAGTGATCGCCTTTGTCACCTGTGATTGTTGCAGTTAATTTGAAGTTTTCGTTATCTATTTTTAGGCTCGGTATCTCTGAAAGTAAGAAATCTTCTGAATCTAAGAGAACTAAAAACTCTTCTAAGAATTTATAGAGTAAATTTTCAAGATTTGTTCCTTGAATTTCAAGTGTTTTTGTTTCTTGTTCTAAGATAGTTATTTTTCCACAGATTGCCTCTTGCAATGCTTTAGCTGAATCTACAAAGGTGTTTTCAATTGTGTCTGCTTCTGCGATAAACTTGACATCTGCTGTGTGTTCTAAAAAGTGGTAGACCATTAATAAAATTGTATATTCTCGGGGGTTTTTAAGGGTTGGGGTGGAGAGCTATTGGAGTATCATTCCAGTTTCTAATATTGGAAGTGTCCATTTAGTGATTTTTGGCCAGGAGTACTTAGGTGAAGATTTTCAGTTTCTAAAATGTGTTGAAAAGGGCTTCTTGAGGTTACTATTTCTTTTGTGTGTACTACAAATGTTTCTTCTTCACATGAGTGGTTATTTTCACCCAAATATTCTCTTCTTGCAATGCAATCTGGAACAGTTAATTCTAGTCTTCCTGTTGCAGTTGTTCTGGCTATTCCTATTAACATTACTCCTTCCACAGGTCTAAATGAATAGGTTTCTCCATCTATTATTATTTGTTTTTGCATATTTTTAGGGGTAATTAGTTCTTTAAAAACCCTTGTTTAGGCAATCAATATTTAACTATATTTAATAGAAAGTATTCTTAATTTTTATTTCAAGATTTTTCCAGTTTCAAGATACCAAAGATAAAGGTCTAGTTCTGCTAGGTTAAGACTTACTTGTTTTCCTAATTTTGCTAGAATCTGTTCAATTTCCAAATATTTCTTTGGAGTTATTGTTTTTGGTCTTTCGATCAATCCTTCTCTTTCTAATAAGTCTACTATGTGGAAATCTATAATCGCTAGGTCTTTGTAACCGACGTTTCTTAAGAAATGTGAAGATTCCTTCATTCCGAGACCTTTTACATTTTCTACTAGCCACTCTCTCATTTCTGTTCCAGATTTTTTAAAAACCATTGAACATAATTCTGTTTTACATTCTCTTGCTTCTACTATTCTATCGGCTCTCTGCGGCCAGAATCTGTGTCCAATTTCCTTTAGTTTTTTGGCTAGTTCTTCTTTTGGGATTATTTCAAAGTCTCTAGCCATTTCAGATTGTATTTGAATACACTTTTCTGCTTGAAAGTTTGCAGTAAGCAAACAGAAACATAATTCTGAGAATACTTTGTCTTGCTTTTCGCTTCCGAAAGACTCAAATTCTTTCATTCTTTTATCTATAACTTCTTTAATAGATGACTTTTTCAGCTTTTCAATTTGATTTATGAGTTCGGACATAGTTGTTCGAGAAGAGCAATGTTTATTAATGTTTTTGAGTATATTATTTAATGGTTTTTAGGACCGTTAACTCTGGAGTTGAAAAATTAGTGGCTTGGGTTGATACTAATTTAGTTAATTCTGAAGCATCTCCTGAACAGTTGAGAGTTTATATGGAGAGGTCTTTTAAAGAATGTTCATTTTTTGGAAAGTCTATTTGTATTAGGGCGAGGATTGAAGATTCTACAGGTGAAAAAGTTTATGCCCGGGTAAACTTTTCTTTGTATCCTCGTATCCCTTCAATGATTAAAATTTATGAAGAGGCCAGAACTTTAGATATTCTTGAGAAAGTTAGTTTGGCTTTGCACGATAAGGGCGTTAGATATGATTATTCTTTAGATATTAAGTAGTAACCTTTTCCTATAATAATCCTTATAAACTAATTATTTTTTTGTGTTTTATGGATTTGAGTAAATATGCTGCTAGAATTATACAGGATGTTGAAGGAATGAGATTAAATCATTCTCCAAAAAGTGATTTGGCAAATGCAGAGCTGGTTTTGAGGGTTACTACTCTAAATGATGAAGATCCTGGAGTTAGATATTTTCTTAGAAATGAAAAGACTCAAGTGCCTATTGCCGGTTTAGAGGGTAGTTTGGCTGTTATAGGTCATAATGCTATTTTCTTTAAGAGGCAGGTAAGAAAAGCAGAAGGAGTCGCACATGAAGTTTGGGCGTATTATTCTTCCGGAAAGCAGTTGCCTTGTATTGTTGGGCATTATTCTGCACAGTCATTAATTTGATTCAAATAGTTTATAAATAATATTTAGTTGTTTCTTTGATGAGAATTCCTTTAGATGTTGTTGGAGATATTGCAATTTTGAAGTTTTCTAGATATGTGCCTTGGATTTACAAAAAATATTATGCTTGGAAGTTTTTGAAAGGCAATCAACATGTTAAAGTTGTTTTGGAAAAAACTGCAGGGTTTTCTGGTGTTTTGAGAACGCAAGAGACTCGTTGGATTGCTGGTGAGAAGAGAAAAGATACAGTGCATAGGGAGAATGATTGTTCTTTTTATTTAGATGTTGATGAAACTTACTTTTCTCCAAGATTAAGTCAAGATAGAAAGATTATGGTGGATGAAGTGTTAAAAGTTATTGGGAAAAATGCAAAGGTATTGGTTATGTTTGCAGGAGTTTCTCCATTGCCGATAGTATTGGCTAAAGCTTTAAAGCGAAATAAAATTCCTGCTGAAATTATTTCTTCTGAGTTAAATAAGAAAGCTTGCGAATATGGTGAAAAAAATGTTCAGATGAATAAAGTTTCAGATTATGTTAAAGTTTTTTGTGGAGATTCTAGAAAATTGTGCGAGTCTTTGAATAAAAAGAAACAAAGATTTGATTTTATCTTTATGTTAAGGCCAAATTTAGAAGAAACTTTTTTGGATGCAGCTTTGAAAGTTTCTAAGAAGGGAACTGTAATATTTTATCATGGTTTTGGAGAGGAAGAGGGTGTAAATGAAGAAATTATTCGAGATGTTAAGTTAGCTAAAAGAAAGATTTCAAAATTGGAATTTAGAAAAGCAGGAGATATTGGTGTTCGGAAAAATAGATATAGCGTAAAATTTAAGGTGATGAGTTAATTAATTGCCATTTTCCTTCTGAAAAATATATTCCTATTTTTCCATTTTCAATTGCTCCTAATTCACTATAAAGAATTACTAGGGGGAAACATGTGGAGGAAAGGTAAGGGGTTGCAGTAGGGTTTTGTCCAAATTGTTTCATTATTTTTTCGGCTCTATGGTGGTAGTGTATCATTCTTCTACTATCTACTCTTATAGATTCTGCGATATATTCATCTATCCTTTCTGCTTCTTCTAATGGTAATATTCCAATACTTAATATTTTCCCGTCTACTAGAGATTCTAAAGATGAATTGGCAAATCCAAATTTAGCCTCTTTAGCAATTATCTCTTTCTCTTCTTCACAAGGTTCTTCTAACAATTGCCAAGTTTGAAAATTGAGAAAACCATTAGATTGAAGGATATATCTATATTTTTCAGGTGTTTGTATAGTTAATCCGTCTGGAAAATATTTTAAATAATTAAAAGAATTATAGGTTTCTAATTCTGGTTCTGCGGATTTTTTTGGTTTGAAGAAAGAAAAAAACATTTTGAATTAATTAATTTTTAACTATTACTATTCTTTGTGTTCCTGGTTGATATCTTGCACAAAATACGCTTCCTGTATTTTGTATTTTACTATTTGCACTAATTTCGATGTATTTTCCTTGATCATGATTTATTATATTGCTTAGACTTTTACTTGAAGCTAACCTTACTGAATTGATAGGTTCATTTTCGTCTCTTTGTCTATGTTGAATTGAGGCTTCTATTAATTCTTTAACTAATTCGTCTACTTGTTTATCTGCTGTAGCTACGCTAAATTCATTCAGTCTTCTTTCTAATATTTCAGAGTAGGGGACCAGAGTTTCTGCTCTTCTTGCATCTTCTTTCATTCCTAATGCTTCAAGTGTTTTCAATAGTCTTCTATTTATTTTGTCTCCAAATAATCCTTCTGTGTTTACATAGGCATAAGTTAAACCTCTTTCTCCTTTTCCAAAAGAAATTGCGCTGAGTCTTACTTCGTTTAATCCTAATAGCACAGGTATTCTGTATAAAAGTGATGATTTTCCAAATGTTTGGTGTAATCTTGCTTTGACTTCTGGGAAGGATTTTTTTATAGCTTCTTCTAGTTTTTCATATGTTTGAAATTCAGAATCTCTATTTTCGCTTGAAAATTGATGTGAATATATTCTTTGAGTAATCATCTTGCAAAATAATCTCCTGCTTTAATTGCTACGTCTTTTGCTACTTCTAAATATGCTAATGTTTTTGCCATTTCCCAAACCAAACCGACTACTACTCTTTTTCCTCTAGACTCTTCTTTTGATAATGGTAAGTATATTGCTTCAGTTAATGCTCTTCCTGGAAAAAGAAAGTAGTTTCCTAGCCACATAGCTGGGTGTCGTGTAATCCATTCATCCATTTCTCTTCCTCGCTGTGTTCTGTTCATTTTAATAAAAATCTCCTATTTTGATATTTAGTGCTTGGATTTTCAAAGTTTGATTTGTTGAGGGTTTTTCTCCTGCTGCATATCTTTCTGCATTTTTTGATAAGTCTCCTCTTATGGATTCAATTTGGTATACTATGTCATGAGCAGAATTTAAGTAAGCTTCTTTTTCTTTTAGAGTAAGGGTTTCATTATCTACTACGCCATTTACTCTTAAAAATAGGTTATTTCTTGATTTTTCTGCAAGTGTGTTAACTGCTGAAACTAAATTGCTTGTAGCTTCTGTACGGCCTTTTTCTATACCTTTTTTTTCTCCAGTTTGGTATAGATTTGGCATAATCATGGATAAACTTGTTGCTCCAACCACTGTGCCTATTAATACACCATATCCTAGTGAGAGAAACATTTCTTTAAGTGTGTAGCTCATTTATTGTTGTTCTCCTGTTAGTGTTCCATTGGCATAAGCATATAACCATGAGAGTCCAGGTTTATTTGGCGAACTTGAAGAACTTACTTGTTGGTGTTTTTCTCCTTCTATTTCTCCAATAAGTCCTTGTATGTAAAAAGGTTTGAAAAATGTAGTAGTTGTTATGTCTAAATAAGTGTCTGTTTCTACTTTTCTAATTTGTAATCTTGTTTTTCCATCCGGCATTAGATATTGAGTTCTTTTTTCGTCTAGTTTTGATTCCATTAAGGAAAATCCGGATAGGTGTAAGCAGAATTTTTCTAAACCTTCTTTATCTAAGCTTAATCTGTGGCTTGTTGTTTTCATTTTATATTTTCCTTAACATTCACTTAAAAGTATTTCTGTAGTTAGAAGATTTAGTCTTTCCAAGCTAACTCGAAAAGATAAGCTAATGAATTTGTAAAGTATTCAGAATTTATCCAGAAACCATAGTCGTAGTCTTCGTGTACGTTTGTTGGTTTCAATGTGAAAATTAATTCTTTTCTATCTGCAATCATAAATCTAGCGTTGATTTTCTTTGATTTGATTACAATTCCGAATTTCTTGCAAAGTCTTTTTGCTTCTGAGTCATCATCTGAAACAATTACTTTGATGTCTGCATTTCTTTTCTTTAATTTGTCGAAAACTTCAGAGAACATTTTTTGTTTAGACATTAATTCATAAGAGGATGTTGCTAAGTAAATGCTATCTTGTGCGCTTTCCATTGTATCTCTTAATTGAGAATATAAGTTTGATCTTCCTTTGATAGAAGTTGATAATTCGTGGTTTTTCATTGGCTCGATGCCTGTATCATGAAGGTTCAATAATTCTTCATATTCTTTTGTTTCTTTTAAGTTTGAAAGAACTTCTACTTTTTCTTCAGCATGTTTCATTGTGTTGTTTTTCAATTTTTCAATAACAACAGATGGTTTAACTGCTAAATATTTTACTGGTTTGCCTAATTTTTCAATTGCATATCCGCCTTTTTCTAAAGATTCTAAAACGTCATAAGTTCTTGATCTTGGAACGCCAGACATTTCTGCGATTTCGCCTGCAGAAGACATTCCTTTAGAAAGTAAAGCTAACCATACTTTTGTTTCATATATATTTAAGTCAAATGAACTTTTAATTTTTTTGACTAATTCTGGTTTGATTATCATTGTGCGAAATATTCTCCTAATTTAGTTGCAATCTGATATGTTGTTTCGCTTAAGAATGCAATGTTTAGTGCTCCTACAAATGCCATTCCCAATCTCTCTTTTGGTGTGTTTTCTCCATATATTGCTTGACTTAATGCGTATCCTGGTTTAAGAAGCATTTTTGTTCCAAATACGAATATTCCCTTATCATTTTCGCCTCCGTGTAAATCTTGTTCTAATTTTTCTCGTCTTACTGCTCTTTGTTCCGGTGTTCCTAAAAGTAATGTTTTTAATTTTGATTCTGTTGGTTGTGTTTCATTTATCATTTTAAAATTGTGCGATGTCTCCTATTTTACCATCATAATCTTTTTTTAAGCATTTGAAGTGACTAGCATCTTCTATTTTTATTTTTCCTTTTGCTATTTCTGAGGCGCTTTCTAAAAAGGATCTTTCAAAAGCTTCCAAATAACCATGTCCAAGAAGTCTACATCTAGCTGCATCGTTGGTTAACATAGCGTGATTAGAATAATAATTAAATTCTTTTCTAAATTCTGTACCTATAGTTTCAACTGCTGTAACTAAGTTTTTTGTTGCTTGAGTTTGTCCTTCGTTTTGACCCAGTGCACGACCTTCGTAGAATCCGCCGATTAATCCTGCTGATCCAGCAACTATTGCTGTTGTTGCTATCATACCAAATGTTTTTGTTAATGATTTCATTGTGTTTGTTCGTCGTGAAAAATTATTGTGTAATTTTTTACTACTCTGTGCAGATACAATCCTTTATAAATGTTTCGATTATGTTGTCTTTTATAAGTGACAACTAATGGGAAGATTTAAAAACGTTGTAATTTTTAGACTTGCATGACAACAGTATTTGGTTTTAGACATCCGCAA
Organism: Candidatus Woesearchaeota archaeon; assembly: GCA_964498295.1. Lineage (GTDB taxonomy): Archaea > Nanobdellota > Nanobdellia > Pacearchaeales > GW2011-AR1 > CABMGO01. The sequence goes on from CAZCGJ010000017.1 coordinate 9,800, forward strand.
GTAAATTTAGTAGTATTGGGCGCTGATATGCAAACTACAATTGGCAATTCTCAAAGAGGTTATTATGAAAAAAGCTTAGAAGGTAGAAAAATTTGGATTGCGGATAATGGTCTATATTCATTTGGTCATTCTGGTATGTATGATCAAGAAATGGTAAACTTTACTCAAGATATGAAATCTGGAAAAATTGATCTTTCTACTGTTATTCAAAAAGGAAGTTTTGAAGAATTAAGGGAATTGAATCTTAAAAGACTTGGAAGAAAGAAGATAACTCCGGAAAGTTCGAGTTCTTTTTTATTAATCAATAGAGATGGTCAAACAACAAATTTATACACTTGTTTTCCACTTGGTGATGTAGAACCTCGAGAATGGACTTCGATTGGTAGTGGTAGTGAAAAAATAGAAAAATATATGGATGCTTTGTATGTACTTGGAGATGCAAGAGGATATTTACCTAGAAAAGGATTATTATCTGGCGAAGATATAATTAGAGCTGTTGCAGAAGGAGTAAGATATGCACAAACAAAGGATATGTACTCTTCTGGAATAGACATGGTTGTTATGAATCCTGATAAAACATTTGATTGTTTTACAGATTTACAAGATGATTTTGAAGCAAGAGTAAAATCTGTTCAAGATAAAATCAAACCAAAAACTGAATAATTTTATATTAAATTAATTAACCAACAGATTAGAAGTCCTAAAAATATTCCTGCAGATATGAAGGGCATTGCTGGATAAAATTTCTTTTTCTCAGAGAATATTAAAAGTAATGTTAATCCTAGTAAAGCTCCAAGTATTACTGAAATTGCATAGGACATTCCTAATGAAAGCATGAAAACTCCTGCTGTTATTATAGGGAATACAACATCTCCTCCGCCAAGTATTGCCATCGATATTTTCATTTTCTGATTTTTCTTATTCTTGGATTTCTTCATTGACGCAATTTTTTGTCTAACTTCTTTTGTTAAATATGGAATTAAGAATCCTCCAAATATTTTTAGTTCGTTCATTTGGAACTTTGCCATTTTTTGCATTATTCCTGAATGCCAAACTGCCCACATGTCATAAATAGAAATAAGTATTAGTAAAACTATTGCATAGAAAGGAGTCAATATCGGGACAAAAATTGTTGCTATTCCTGGATAAATCAAAACTTCTGTTACATTGTGAATAACTACTGAAGGCCTTAATAATTTCAATATTCCAAAAATTATTGCTAGTACTAATGGAAAAATATAGTTTGTAACTCCAAATATATTCTTCATAATTGCTGCCATAGAAACTGAAATTGCAATAATTACTACAATAGTAAACCACGTCTTCATTACTAAACGAAGTTTATATTTTGTTATTAGAACAACTATCAAAATCGCAATTATAAATGAACTTATTAGTTGATAGAAGAAAAATCCTGCACTTTCTGAATCTGCGTTTGTTGAGGATAGATATTCTGGAACTGAATCAGAAGCAATAACGTAAAGCCCTACAAACTGAGTTAGCAAAAACATGCATAAAATAATTACTGTTATTGTTACTTTGTGTTTCATATTATTTGTTAGCTGCTGTTAGTTTTTAAATTAGTGGGGATTGTATTTTATCTTTTTGCTGTAACTATGGAGTAGTATAAAATAACAAGATTTATAAATCAGTTAAAGGTTTAAGAAATATGGGACAAATAGCTTGGGATTATTCGAATGCACGTATTCATGGAAAAAATGTTTTCTTTTTTAGAGATACCTCTCATATTTCTCCAGTAATACAGGAAAGAATTTACCAAGCTCTGGATTCTACGTTGACTCAAAAATTGTTTAATACTGTTTTCGTCGAGGGGATATCTGCTGTTGTTTCTCCTGATGAGTTGGATGATGCTGCTTCAGAGGAAGATTTAATGCAAAAAGCAATGGACAAAGCGGGCAGGCCGTTAGGAGCTGATGAATTGTTAGCTTACAGGCATTCTTCAAAGATGAAGTCTGGGGAACTTTATATTGTTGGTTCTGAAAGAAAGGGGCTAAATGAAAAACATGGAAGTATCTTACGTGAAATATCTGTCTTGACAGAGGGCTGCGGCGATCGGTTTCCAACACTCTTAGAATATGCAAAACATTTGTTTTTAAGTCAGAGAGAGGTTACTCTTTGTAGACGAAGAGGTTTATGGGCTGCACAGAATGTTATTGATTATATGAACTCTAAGGGTCTTGAAACTGCTGCATTAGTTATGGGTGAGGGGCATTTTGAAGAGATTACTGAACATTTTAAACGAAATGGGTTAGGATATGTTTCTTTTTTTCCTGGCGAAGCAATAACAGACAGCAGAGCCTCTAGGAATTACTCTAAGAAAATTTAATTTTGAAAATGAAAAAACAAACTTGGGATTATTCACATTTAAAGCAAGACGGAAGAAATATTCTTTTCTTTTTAGATACCTCGCACGTTAATCCTAATATCCAAGAAAGAATTTTTAAAGAAGTTTCAAAACATCTCGATGAAAGAAAGTTCGATACAGTTTTTATCGAAGGTGCAGAGGGGCCTGTTTCTTTGGATTTTACAGACCTAGGATCTGAGCGAGATTTAATAAGAGCTACACTCCAAAATGAGGGTAGAACTCCTTCTGCTTATGAACTTCTTGCTTATCGTCTAGATTCTAGAATTAAAGAAGGTTCTCTTTTATTATATGGTGCTGAAAGTGATCTATTGCTAGAAGAACAAACTGTTCTCTTAAGTCTTGCTGGGAAGGTAGCGGATAGGTTAGATTCTGGGAAAGCTCGAGCGTCTGATTCTGCGATGTTTAGACGTCTTTACAAACAGGCAAGAGCTTATGATGCTTTGAGAAGTTTTGATGTTGTAAAAAATATTCATGAGCAGATGAATTCTAGAGGAATAGTTAGTGCCGGCCTTATTTTTGGTAAAGCACATTATAAAGAAATTACTCGTGGTTTAGATTATTTGGGTATCGGATATTCTTCTTTTTTCCCAGGTAATCCGAGAGATAGCGAGAAAGCTATGCTAGATTATTCTTTGCGTTTTTAAATAAGATGCACAAAATTTTAATATAGCAATTTTTAAAAATTTGATTTTCCTGATTATTATATGGCAATAGATTTCGATTTTCTTTTGTTTAGTTCAGATGAATTATGTTCTCGTGTTGTTGAACGTGCTAGATATTTTGTTCCACAAGATGAATCTGCTTTTCCAACAGCATTTAAAAAAATAGAAGGTGCTGAAAATCCTGTTTGGGAGAGAAGAGTCACTTTTGGAGTTTTGAAAGAGAGACATCCTGAAGTCTTGAAAGAAGTTTTAACTAAAATTTCACAAGAATATAATTCTATGAGAGCAAGAGTTTTGAATAGATATCCTGTTCTTGCAGATAAGGTTTGGTCAGCTTATCAGATGACAGGTAGTTCAGCAAGATCTCCTATTTTTACTAGTATGTTTTCTACAGAGTCTGAGGAAGCTTTTGCACGTTTTTATGTTAGGCAACAATTGGGAAGTTCTGCACAAGGTATTTTTTTTGAAAGTTGGAGGGGGTTTGATCTTGTTGAAACAGACGAGGAATTCATGTTTGGTGTTAAGCGTTATACTTTCAAAGATAAGAAAGGTCAAAAATTACAGACTCCTTGGGATTTGCGAGAAAAAATTCTTCCTAGATTTAATTATTCTAAAGATTTATCTTAATCTAATTGCTTCTAAGTTTTTCGGAACTACTGTTTCTACTTTACTTATTTTGTAAACTGAAGATGCAAAATCTAGGGCTCTAGATGCTTCACCGTGATTTACAATTATTTTCTTAGGGAATGGAGAAAGATTATTCATAAAAGCCATTAGTTCATTTCTTCCAGAATGCGCGGAGAATCCTTCAACTGTTTTTACTTCTAATTTAATAGGGCATCTTTCTTCTTTCCCTTCAACTTGGAATGTTGTTTCTTTTGCGCCTTCTTGTATTGCTCTTCCTAAAGATCCTTGGCCTTGATAACAAACAAAACATATTCCATTCTTTTCATTGTCAGCAATATTTCTTAAATATTCTACAGACGCACCACCTGTAAGCATACCTGAAGTAGCTAAAATTATACATGGTCCGCCTTCAATAACTGCTTTTCTTTCTTGTCCAGAACCTACTTGTTTGAAGCATTCTGCAATAAATGGATTTTTGTCTTGATAAACCAAAGAGCGAACATTTCTAGATAAAAAGTCTGGATAGGCTGTGTGAATAGCATTAATATCCCAGATCATACCGTCAATAAAAATAGGCACTTTTGGAAGCAAATTATTTGCCATTGCATCTTCTAAAACTAACATAGTTTCTTGTGCTCTACCTAAACCTAATTCTGGAATTAGAACTTTTCCACCTCTTGTTATTACTTTGTTAATGTATTGGATTATTTCATCCTCACTTTCTTTTCTAGGAGGAATAATATTTTCTTTTCCTCCGTAAGTAGACTCTATTTGCATAGTTTCTAATCTTGGGAAGTAAGTTACTGCTGGTTCAAGTAATCTCGATTTTCCGTATTTGCTATCTCCAGTATATAAGAAATTGTGTAATCCGTTTCCAATGTTAAAATGTATCATTGCGCTTCCAAGAGTGTGACCTGCATTGTATAATGTAATTCTAATATCGTTTGTAATATCTGTAACTTCGTTATAATCTAAACAAATTGTATGTTTTACCATTTCAGCTACATCTGTTGATGAGAATAAAGGTGCTGATGCTTGCTTATATGCAACGCCAATCAAATCCATTGCTAAAAGTGCAGCTACATCTCGTGTTGGTGCAGTCATATAAACTGGGCCTTGATATCCTATTTTGTATAAATAAGGGATTAAACCTGAATGATCTAAGTGTGCGTGTGATAAAACTACTGCATCGATAGAATTTATGTCGAATTCTGGTGCTTCAAAATGAGGGTATTTGTCTTGGCCTTGTGCAGAAACATCGATACCGCAGTCAATTAAAATTCTTGTTTGAGGAGTTTGCAATAAGAAACAGCTTCTTCCAACATGTCTTCCCGAACCTAAAATAGAAACTCTAACCCATTCATCCATTTTTGTAGGGTCCCATTCTTTGTAGATTTTTTTACCAATATCATTTAAGAATTTTTTTCTTTGGTTGTTATTTAAATATAAAACTGAACGGATATTTTCTGTAATTTTGGATTTGATTGCAGGGCTTCTTTGAACTACGGGAGACCATAGTGTTGCGGTTTTTACGTCTTGTAATAAACTTCCTGATTTTCCGATTACTAATCCTGGTCTTTTTGCTTCAATTACTACAATACTTCTCTGAGCGTCGAATAAAATCTGTGTAATTTCTGCTTCTTCTGGAATAATTTTTCTGATTTCTTTTTCAGTTTTTTCTTGATCCATTACTATTTTTGGTTCAGCTCTTAGTTCGACTCTTTTTTTGATTTTATTTACAATTGCTTTTATTGCATCATCGCCTTCTTTCAAGAACTTTCCATCCTCTGTGTAGACAACTATGTTTGCGCCTTCAAAATTCATAGAACTAATTGTTCCTTTAGGCAATTCGCTTTTTATTGTTTCTAATATATCTGTTC
>CAZCGJ010000018.1:0-14190 GCA_964498295.1 Candidatus Woesearchaeota archaeon
AGAACTAATTTTCGGTTTTTTCAGCCCTACGACATATGTCGGTAGGGTACACATGTTTTTCATATTCCCAATATTTATAAATCCCAAAACCAAATAAGTATCATGGAAGAGTTGGTAAATAGTATAGATACGTCTAATGAAAAATTTAAAGAAGCAAATATAAGCCTAATTATAGACACATATGAAGACATTTTTTCAGACTTTGATCCAAGACCTTTTTTAGAAAGAGCAATGTCAGATGACTTTTTACAAGAATGCAAAAGAGCTGCAAGAGATAAAGGAGAGGAACAACTAGAATTAAGAATTTTAGTCCCTAAGGCTATAAGAAACATGAAGGAAGAGTGGAAAATAAAAAAGAGATTAAAAGAACACTTTGCAAATCATTATAAAAAAGAAGAAATTAAGATTCAAAAAATAAAAGCAGAAGGAGCAATGTGGTTTGTTTTAGGAACAATATTTATTTTAGCTCTTTCATTCTTAGAAGAATCTAGTTTAAAAGGAATTTTTATACAAATTGTAAAAACAATACTTGAACCGGCAGGATGGTTCTCATTCTGGGAAGGCCTGGGTAAGGTATTCATAGTAGCAAAAGAAAAATCTTCCGGATATGACTTCTATAAAAAGATGGCTAAAGCAGAAATAAACTTTACAGAATATTAACTAAATCTTTATAAACTGAATAAAATCAAAAAGAATATGGAAAAAGATGTTGGAAAATTTAAAAAGAACGATAATACAGATATTATTATTAGAATAGATGATTTCGGTGGAAAGATCGGCGTAACAATAAGAGAATTCACAAATGATCCTAGAACAGGCTACAAGGGATTCACAAAAGCAGGAACAAGAATTACTGCAGAACAATTTAAAGAATTTAAAGATATAATTAACTCAATTTCTTTAGAAGGTTTACAACCAAGTGCTGAAGCAATCGCAAAAGCAGAAGCATTCAAAAACAGTAAAAGACCACAAACAACATTAGGAAGTGCACCTCAAAATCCTTATCAAAAGAAACCTTCTTTTCAAGATATCCCTGAAGAAGATTTAATCTAAAATATTTTTATTAATTATGTGAAGGAATACTACTTTTTGAATAAAGTTCATTTTCTAAAGAATCAACTTTTTTATCCGAATTTCTTGTTGAAGTCACAACATCCCTTAGAGATTTTCCAGAAACGAGTAAAGCTAAACCTGATAACAAAAAAATAAAACCCAAAATACCGAAATAATCTAAAGAATTAGTAGAACCGACGACATTACCTGTAATAGATCTAGAACTCATAAAAAACCCAGATCCTGCACATAAAAACATAGCACCTAACCCCTTTCGCATATAAAAGATACGTTTAAACAATATTTAAACTTTAACTAAAAAGTCCTCAAACTTTTTCTTGACTTCTTCCCTTCTTTTTTGATGTTCTTTCAAGAAAGCATTAATTTTTTCGATTAAAATTGCTTTTAACTCGCCGGATAATAATTTACCAGAACGATAATTCTTTTCTATCTCTGCTAATTTTTTATCATCAGGTTCAAAGAAAACTTTTAGATATTGGAAAGAAACATCAACATCTGGATTTCCGCCAAGCTTTCTATGTTCTTCAACAGTATCTCTTCCGCCGGAAAACGCATATTTGTTTATTTTTTTCTTAACTTCTTCAGGGATATCTGTTAAATAAATTACATCGTTTGTAGTATCAGAAGAAGACATCTTAGCACCACCCGATAATCCTGGAACAAATCTTGCATGTAATGCTGCTGGCTTTTCAAAATCAAAATACTCTGCAGTATCACGAGTTAATCTAATAAAAGGATCCTGATCAATTCCAACTGGAACAACTACTTGATGTCTTCCTTTTTTGAACTGTGGAAACAAAATATGTGCGACCTGCATTGCTGGATAAAAACTCCAACCAATATTATTTTCTGGCTTCAAACCGAAAACAGCTTTTGCTTCAGAATAAGTTATTCTCTTTGCACATTGAGCTGCAAATCTGTAAATATCAGTATAAACAAAATCCTCAAAAACGAAAGTTTTTCCAGGCTTAAATCCTAAAGCAAGAATATCAATAATATTATCTTTCGAATATTCCAATGCTTTATCGTAAGTTAAATTTGGCTTAACGTAAAACTTTTCGTCATCGGAAATAGGAATAAAAACCTCACAGTTAAATTCTTCTTGCAAAGATTTAGCAACCAAAAAAGGAACTAAATGACCTAAATGCATTTTCTCAGAAGGACCTCTACCTGTTAAAACAGAAACTTTCTTTTTTGCATCAGATGCGGCAATCCATTTATCAAAATCTCTATGTGAAAAATAAATTCCTCTTCTCAGCAAAGGATGAGAATTTGCAAATCTTTTTTTTAAAGAATCACCGATTAAACTCGTACCAAAATCTTTCACAAGTTTATCGTAATCTATATTCCCTTTTACTTCCCAAGGGCTTAAAACCACTTTTTCTTCAACCATAAAATCTTAATGAATAGGGCATTTATAATTCTTATTATTCAAAAAACTTATAAACTAAAGTGAGTAAAGTTAACTATGGTGAAACACGATTCTATGAAAGAACTTGAAGAATGCTTGATTAAAGTAGGCCTAAGAGTTGCAAACAGAAAAGAAGGAGCTCTTTTTGTAGTCGGTAAAGTAAAGTATGAACCTTTAATTGAACAGACAGTCCCTAAATTTGATGCAAGAAAAAATCCAAAATTACTCGAATCTTTAGCATTAATAGACGGAGCAGTTATACTTAATAAAAAAGGAATTGTAGAAGCTTATGGTGTTCTTGTAAAAACTAAAACAGCATATAAAAATTATGGAACAAGACATAGCGCTGCAATGACTGCTTCTCAAGAGGAAGATAATTTTGTATTATTAGTTTCAGAAGAAGACAAGAAACTTAGAATATTCAAAAAAGGAAAGATGGTAATGCAAATAGATCCAGAACAAAAGAATGTTGAAAAATCAATTTCTCCAGCAGCAACTATATTAGAATCAATAGGTGTTGGAACAGTAGGAACAATTGGAGTAGGAATTCTTGCACCAGCATTAGGAATAACACTTCTTCCAGGAGTTGTAGTTTTCGGAGCCGCACATTACATTGGAAAAAAATTGATGAGTAAAAATTAAAATGCACGAATTAACAAAAGAAGAACTTAATATCTTGAAGAAATTAGATACGCCACATAAAATACAAATATTTTTAGATAATATTCCAAGAAATTTTGAACCAAACGGAGATACTTGTATGTCTCCTAGAAAAGTTTTAAGAGAAAATAGATGCCATTGTATTGAAGGAGCAATGCTTGCCTACACTGCATTCCTTGTTCAAAATAAAGAAGCATTTTTATTAGATTTAACTGCAAGTAGTAAAGACTTTGATCATGTAATTGTTATATTCAAAGAAGAAGGACATTGGGGCGCAATTTCTAAATCAAATTATGCAGTTTTAAGATACAGAGAACCAGTATACAAATCAATAAGAGAATTAGTAATGAGTTATTTTAATGAATATATAGACAAAGTAGGAAATAAAACTCTCAGAAGCTATAGCAAACCTGTCAATCTAAAAAAGATAGGATATAAATGGATTACATCAGAAGAAAATGTTTGGGAAGTCCCTTATTTATTGATAGATACAAAACATTATCCTATAATAAACAAAAAACAAATTAAGAAATTAAAAAAAGCAGACCCTATAGAAGTAGTCTCAAGCGAAATGAAAATTTGGAACCCCAATGCAGAAAGATTAATTGAAGGATATAATCCGAATTATAGAATTCTTATCAAATCAACCAAAAACTGATTCGTAATTTTTCCAAATCTGATTAGCAACTTCTTCTTCACTTAATTTTTTTATTCTTGCAATTTCTTGCACAGTTCCAGCAACATCTTTAGGTTCGGATCTTTCTCCTGCAACTGGAGCCAAATAAGGAGCATCTGTTTCAGTTAATAATTGTTTTAAATCAACCATTTCAACTAAAGTCTGGAAATGCAAAAGTCTTTTTATTACCGCAGGAACAGAAAAAGAATAGCCATTATCTGCAGCCCTTTTAATCAAACTTTTTCTTCCACCAAAACAATGCATTATAACATTTTTTGCTTTATGTTTTTCCAAAATTTCGATAACCTCTAACTCCCCACCACGAGTATGCAAAACTAAAGGTTTATTCAACTCCTCTGCAAGTTTTATAGCTGCTTCAAAAACTTCAATCTGTGCTTGCTTTATTTTTTCAAAATCTTTATTCTCTTTTACAACCTGCAATTCCAAACCAACCTCTCCAATTGAAATACAAACGTCCTTATTTTTCTTAATCCATTCCAATTCTTTTTTATAATCAAATGCTTCCATTTTTCTAGGATAATCGTCATTAAGATTGTCAAATTTAGAAACAACAGAATCAATAGGATACAGCCCAAAACTAGCTTTAACAATAGGATATTTTTTAGTTAATTCCAAAACCTGCCTATTGGCCTCTGGATTAGCGCCAGAAACAACAATTGCTTTCAAACCTGCCTTCTCCGCCCTCTTTATAACTTCGTCTAAATCTTTCGCAAACCTTTCATCTTCCAAATGGCAATGTACATCAACTAACTTCATTTTGCGATATTTTCACTAAAGTTTATTTTATTTGAAAAATCGCAAGGCAAAAAATGCGAAGCATTGACTGCCGATATCGAACTTTTTCGGTCAAGCCAAAAGCTTGAAACTATTCGAAAAAAGTTCTTACGATTTACAAACATTACTTTCTTTAACATAACACTTAAAAATGCATGATAGTTATAAAGATTATGATAGAGTTATTTAATACGCTTTTAACAGCAAGTATTGCAGTCTTACTAGGAATACTAGGCGCTTATATGACTAGTTGGGAACAAGACCTTTATTTTGAATATCTAAAGTACATAACACCGCCAATTGGAGTCTCCGCAGTTCTATTTTTATTCATAGACCAGCAGACATCTTTAATCTTAGCAGCAATTTTCATTATGGGCCTTTCCTGGTACTATTCTACTAAACTGTGGTTTAAGAAAAAGTAATATGTTTAATCTAATCGGAACAGGTCTTAACGAAAAATCTTTAACTCTTGAAGCTCTAGAACTAATAAAAGATTCAGAACATGTTTATCTTGAAAATTATACAGTAGATTTCCCATATGATAAAAAAATCTTAGAAAAAGTTATAGGTAAAAAAATTGAAGAACTGCCTAGAGAAAAAGTTGAATCTGAAGAATTTATTAAAAATGCGAAGAAACAAAACATTTCTCTTTTAGTTTATGGAGATTCACTTTCAGCAACAACACATTCAGAATTAATTTTAACTTGTAAGAAAAATAAAGTTCCTTTCAATATAGTTCACAACGCTTCTGTCTTAACTGCTATCGCAGAAACCGGACTTCAACTTTACAAATTCGGAAAAACAGCGTCAATGCCAACCTGGAAAGACAATTGGAAACCCGATTCTTTTGTAGACTTAATAAAACAAAATCTTTCAATTCAAGCACACACCCTTTTACTTGTAGATATTGCACTTCCAATCGAAAAAGCAAAAATACAATTAAAAGAATCTTTGAAAAATTATAAATTAGAAGTTGAGAAAGTTGTCGTCTGCTCAGAACTTGGAGTTAATTCAAAAATACAATATGATAAAATAGACAAACTTTCAGACAAAATAAAATCCCCTTTCTGTTTTATAATACCTGGCAAATTACATTTCTTAGAAGAAGAATTTTTAGAAAAACTTTAGTTACTCTCACCAATCTTTTCTTTTACTTCTTTTAAACAACCTAAATACCAATCATTAAAATTATTACCTCTAAGAGAACTCCAATTCTTTTCAAAAACATCATGTGACACCCTTTCAAGAGAACCATAAAAACAAGGTCTAGATTTAGTACCTAACATTTTTTCAGTAACTTTACTAGAAAACAATTTTGCGAAACCTTCTTCAACATCGTAAACATACTTTCCCAATACACGCCTCATAATTTTTCTTGCTTCATCCACCGTATGATGTGCGACAGTTTCGTGAACTATTGTATCCATAAATTTTCTTTCTTTTAAAAGACAAAGAGGAGAAACAACTACAAAACCAAAACCCTTCTCTACAACGCTGCCCATTGCCTGTGGTGCAAAACCTTCAACTACATAAACATCTAATTCTTTAGGTCTCGTAATTGAAATCCCCGTAAGTTCTTGTGCAGTATCATAAACCTCTTCAATATTATTCGCAACTTTTGGAGCTCTCTGCATAATTGTAGGTTTAAGAGATGTTGCTAAATCTCTAAAATAAGGAGTAGATACTTTTTCAAAATGTCTTAAATCTTTTTTAATAGAAGAAGGAATTTCCAAATCGACCATAGAAAAAAAGTGACCTAAATTTTTGCATCTAGGTAAAATTAAATCTGGAACAATAGAATCAGGATCTGTGTTTTTCTTTTTATAAGGTAAAAAATCCATATATCTTGCTTTCTTTTCTTCAGAAGCGAAAAAACTCATAAAAAGATCAGGATTATATTCCCTATTCATTTTAGTCGGCAAACAAAGAATATGATAAGAAACCAATAAAGAATTCAGTTTATCGAATCCCAATCTTACATTTATCATTTTGAAACCTAATCATCTTTACTTCTTAATTTATAATATCTTTGAGGAACATCATTCGTTTCTGTAATTGTCATTCTTGGACTCGTAACTAAATGTTGGGAATTTGTTTTCCAATAAGGTTGTTTCAAATCATCTTTACTAAGAAGATAAACCCACTTATTAGTCATGCCAGTAGAAATAAAAGAAATATTCACGACATTAGTCAGCTGATTTGGAGCCAGACTGTTTGTCCGACTTTCTTCTCCGCCGTAAACCGAGAGCTGCTGCACCAACGCCTAAAAGCATCAATGAGGACGGCTCAGGTACATCTGCATACAAATTTATCACCCCTCCAAACTGAGAAACATTAGTACTAGGAAAAGAAGGCAAACCAGAAGCATTTATAGAAAAGCCAGTATAATTATTCAAATGTTCATTATCCTCATAAGATACAGGAATCCCGGTTATATTATCTATTTCACCAAATCGATTATTTGCATTACGATTGTAGACTACATCCCAATATCCTGAAGGAGCACTACCTGTGTTCAAACTTTGGCCGCTATTAATTCCCCAGAAATCATCATTATCTCTATTAATCCAACCAGTACCAACATTAGAGCCTGCTTGAACACTAAACCCTCCAACACTTGCATAAGTATTTGGTGCAACATTCAAGTAATAAATTAACAACATATTCTGATCAGAGACCCCTCCATTTAAGTTTACAGTAGTAGTATAGTTAACACTTTGAGAACCAGAATCGTTATATAGTGCTTGATTTAGCTGTTTCCAATCAACTGGAGATGCTTGAACCTCTCTTGCACCTAGAATTGCACTCCCCGTAATTGCTGCTGCAAGCCCTAATTTTTTTAATAATCCGTTTGCCATAAAAAAGACAGATTAAATTAGTTTATAAACTTTTCGGTTATGTAATTAAATAGTAGTAACTAATTTATACTTTGACTAGTATCAACATAATCACCAGCAGTCGTGTTCATTTTAAGAACAAAATAAAATTGAGAGTTAGTAATTGAGTTATTAGCAATGTTTACACTATACAATGAATTAGATATGTTAAATATTAATTGAGAATTTTGACAATTAATAGAAAGATAGTCTATGCTTGGTGCAACTTGATTAACACATTTTTTACCACCGATAGGAACAATACAAACAACAGCCCCTAAAGGATAAAGAGTAGCAACGTAATTAGAATTACAGGAACTTTTGACAGTAATAATACTAGTCCCATTATTCTGACACCAAATCTGATTTTTATTTGTTGGATTGCTATAGCAAGCATAAATATCCATGGTAGGGTATCCTTCCTTAGTCTTAGTAATACTTTGCTGCAAAAAATCACTCAACTTATCAGTGTTACCGCCACTATACAAAGCATAATCGACAACGGCACCAGTCTCGTCTTCCAATTGCTGACTATAATAATAAAACTTCTTCGGCGCATCTCCAGTTCCGACATAATTTTTAACAGTAGCAAGACCTACAATTATTGATGCTATAATCACCGCACTAAGAATAAAAAATTGAGCCTTCTTGCCGACCGAAAAATGAAATTTATTATCACCAACCTTTCTCATCACCATCATAAAGAAATAAACATTAGATTATTTATAAATACTCTCCCTATTATTTTTCAAACAAAACTAATAATTCTAGAACAAAAACATTTAAAAACCAGTATATACATAGTATATACATGACATCACAAGAACAGATAATTAGAACAGTAAGCAAGGTTGGAAATGGAGCACACATTTTTGCTCCAAAAGAATGGATAAATGAACAAGTTTTGATAATTAGAATTGAGAAAAAAACATTACAAGAAAAAATTCTCGAAAAAATTTCTCCTTATTTAGACAAAATAACTTCTGTAATCTTATTTGGCTCACATGCCAGAAAAGAATCTAACGAAAATTCAGATATAGACGTCCTAATTATATCAAAAGAAAAATTAAAAATTGAAAAAGAAGAAGGACTAGATATAATTTCTATTTCTGAAAACGAAATAGATAAAGCAATAGAAACAAACCCCCTACTTATGTATTCTATAATCTCCGAAGGAAAACCAATAATAAATGAAAGTTATCTCCAAGAATTAAAGAAAATAAAAATAGACCCTAAAAAATTTAAGAAGTTTATAGAACAAACAGAAAAATCAATAATCTCCGATTTAGAAATAAATGAATTAGACAAGAAAACCGGAAAATATTCATCTGACAGCCTAATTTACTCACTTTTCCTAAGATTAAGAGGCATTTATATAATAAAATGCTTACTAAACAAAAAAGAATTTTCAAACAAATCTTTTAGTGAATGGATAGGAAAAACCACCTATCAAAAAATCTATCCAGTTTATACGCAAGTAAGAAAAGAAATATATGGAAAAGACACAAAGATACTTATAGAAGAAACAGAAAAATTAATAAATTTCTTAAAAGAAGAGTTAAATAGAATAAAATGACAAACAGAAAAAAGAGATTAGAAAAAGGAATAAATTCTTTACAAGAGCAAATAGAATTACATGAAAATAAGAAGAAAACTGCAACTGAACTAGGAAATATAGAACTAGTAGACTATTACGAAAGAGAAATTAGAGCAAAAGAAGAAACAAAACGTAAAAAACAAGAAATTCTAGATAAACAATAAAATATAAAAACCCTCAACCCTACTCAAAATTATGCAAACTAGTAGAAATATAATTTCTCAGAACATTACTAGCATTGCAATTATTATTTAGTAAGCAAGCCAACCTGCTTGCATTTGAATCCTTATGAGCTTAACAGACATAACCCTACCAGAGAACCCGTATATAGTTGTAAACTTACTGAAAGAAGGAAATTTAGCAGAAGCACGAGCAGTTGCAGACAGATGCCTCGAAAGAGGAGTACCTAGACCACAACTAAATAGCCTAGTTTACGACTACATGAAGCCACTAAGAGATCATGATTTAGAAAAAGCAAAAACAATAGCAGTTCATTTCGCAGGCCACCCCTATCATTGGGACGGCTGGCTACCTCAAGAAGTAAGAGCACAACTAACTTTAAAAAACCCCGAACCTACTCCTAACTATGGCTGAAACTAAAACAGTTAATGAAAAAGAATTGGAAATATTAGAATTCTGGAAAAAAGATAAAACATTTCAAAAATCATTAAAGCAAACTGAAAAAGGCAAACCTTACATTTTCTACGACGGACCACCATTCGCAACAGGAATGCCTCACTATGGACATTTACTAGGTTCTATAACAAAAGACATCTACGGAAGATTCTGGACAATGCAAGGCAATTATGTAAGAAGAGTCTGGGGCTGGGATTGCCACGGATTACCAATTGAAAACATCGCAGAAAAAGGTTTAGGAATAAACTCAAAAGATGAAATCGAAAAAATGGGAGTCAAGAAATTCAATGACTATTGCAGAAGCAAAGTTATGGGCTATGCAGACGCATGGAAATCCGTTATCGACAGAATAGGAAGATGGGTCGACATGGAACACGACTACAAAACAATGGATAATGAATACATCGAATCTGTCTGGTGGGCTTTCAAAAGACTATACGAAAAAGGCTACATCTACGAAGGAGAAAAAATATTAATGTACTGCCCAAGATGTTCAACACCTCTAGCAAAAGCAGAAGTCGCAATGGACAATTCTTACAAAACTGTAAAAGATGAAACAGTAGTTATAAAATTCAAACTAAAAGACGAAAACGCTTACGCACTAGCATGGACAACAACACCTTGGACATTACCTTCAAACCTAGCTTTGACAGTAAATCCGAAATTACAATACGTTTATATCAAAGACAAATCAGACCAGAATGTTTACTTACTATCCAAAAATTTAGTTTCTAAATTCTACAAATCAACCGAAGATTATGAATTAGTAAAAGAACTAGCAGGTAAAGAATTAGAAAACAAAGAGTACGAACCCCTATTCCCTTACTTCAAAGATACAAAGAATGCATTCAGAATAATTTTAGGAGATTTCGTAACAGAAGAAGATGGTACTGGAATAGTTCACACAGCACCCGCATTCGGCGAAGATGACTACGCAGTTTGCAGAAAATACAAAATCCCAATGGTCCAACCAGTAGATGAAAAAGGAAATTTCACAAAAGAAGTAACAGACTTCGCAGGAAGATTTGTCCACGACACAAACACAGACATAATTATTTTCCTAAAAAAACAAGGCAAAGTAATTTCAGTAAGAAAAGTCGATCACGAATATCCTTTCTGTTACAGATGTGAAACAAAATTAATTTACAGAGCAATCCCTGCATGGTTTGTTGACATTCAAAAAATTAAACCAAGAGTTTTAGAATTAAACAAAAAACTAAACTGGTATCCAGAATTCCTAAAAGAAGGAAGAGTAAAATACACAATTGAAACAGCACCAGATTGGAATATTTCAAGAAATAGATATTGGGCAACAGCAATCCCTATTTGGAAAGCTGCCGACGGAGAATTGTTAGTTATAGGAAGTATTGAAGACTTGAAAAAATACTCTAAAAAACTACCTGCTGAAAAAATAGACTTACATAAAGATTTCTTAGATGAAGTAGTTTTACATAAAGATGGAAAAGAATTCAAGAGAATTCCAGAAGTTTTAGATTGCTGGTTTGAATCCGGTTCAATGACTTTCGCACAATTCCATTATCCATTTGAAAACAAAGAATTCTTTGAACAGAATTTCCCAGCACAATTCGTTGCAGAATACATCGGCCAAGTAAGAGCATGGTTCTATTATATGAATGTTTTATCCGCAATATTATTCGACGACATTCCATTCGAAAATGTAGTTACAACAGGGACAGTTCTAGCAGAAGATGGACAAAAAATGAGCAAGAGCAAAAACAATTTCCCAGATCCTATGATTTTAATAAATAAATACGGAACAGATGCTCTAAGATTTTATTTAATGGGAAGCCAAGTAATGAATGCAGAAAATTTCAACTTCTCAGAAAAAGGAGTTGACGAAACTTACAAAAAAGTAATCCTTATGCTTTACAACGTATCGAACTTCTATGAACTTTATGCAAACATAAAAGAAAAGAAGACTTTAGACTCTGATAATCTGTTAGATAAATGGATAATCTCTAGAACAAATCAATTAATCAAAGAAACAGATGCATTTTACAGAGCTTACGACACAATAGGAGCTTGCAATAAAATAAAGACATTCATTGAAGATTTGTCAACATGGTACGTAAGAAGAAATAGAGACAGATTTAACGACGGAGACAAAGATGCAAAAACAACATTGAAGTATGTACTTGAAAATACCTCAAAAGCAATAGCACCTATTCTTCCTTTCTCCGCAGAAATGCTTTACAAAGCAATTGGAAACAAAGATTCAGTTCATCTAGAAAAATGGCCAGACCATTCAAAGAAATTAATTGATCAAGACTTAGAAATTGAAATGTCAAGAACAAGAGAAGTAGTTTCTATTGCATTAAGAGAACGAGATGTACAAAAACTTCCGCTAAAACAACCTCTTTCAGAAATAAAAATACAAGGATACGACATCTCTAAGAAATACGAAGACATAATCTTAGATGAATTGAACGTCAAAAAGGTAAGTTTAGTCAAATCAGAAGAAAAGAAGATAGAACTTAACACAAAAATCACCCCAGAACTTGAAGCAGAAGGAATTGCAAGAGAATTAACAAGAACTATCCAAGCAGCTAGAAAGAAAGCAAACCTTGTAAAAGAAGATTTAATCGATTTAGAACTAATATTTGAACACAAACTAGCAAAAGAAATTCAAAAATTTGTATCTGAAGAAGAAAAAAGAATAGGTGCAAAGAAAATTAGCTTTGAAGGAAAAGACCTTAAATTTGATTACTCTGAAGAAGGAAAAATCAAGGATATTTCATACAAATTATCTTTTAAGAAAATCTAGTTCTCGTCGGAAATATTTGATTTTTCACTCCTCATCGGAAAAACATTTCAGAGAAAGATTTAAATACTCGCAGCCTCTGAATATAGTATGATTGTTAAAGAGGAATTCCTAGGCAGACTAAGAAAGATATTTGATCTCAATCTGTATGAGGTGAAAGTTTGGACAGCGCTCCTTTCAAGGAGACAGTCAACTGCAGGCGAGTTATCATCGATTAGCGACGTCCCTCGTTCTAGAACATATGACATCTTAGAATCTTTAGAAAAGAAAGGATTTATCGTAATGAAACTTGGCAAGCCAATCAAATTTGTTGCTTTGAAACCTGAAGAAGTTATTGAACGAGTAAAAAAGAATCTTGTTGTTGAAGCAAAAGAAAAATCTGTAAGATTAGAAAAATTAAAGGATGATGAAGTTCTTGGTGAATTAAATAGTTTATTCACTGAAGGCGTTAAGTTCGTAGAACCTACTGATATGTCTGGCGCTTTGAGAGGAAGACAGAACTTATACAATCATTTAGATATGTTAATCAGAGAAGCAGAAAATACTATTACACTTGTAACAACTGCTGAAGGATTATCCAGAAAAATAGAAGTTTTAATGCCTAGTTTAGAAAAAGCAAAAAAGAGAGGCGTAAAAATAAGAATTGCTGCTCCAATAACACAAGCTAATCTAAAAGTAGCTAAAGAATTAGCTAAAGTAGCAGAAGTTAGAGATACAAAGAACTTACAAGCTAGATTCTGCGTAATTGATAGCGAACAAATATTATTCATGTTATTAAACGATGAAACAGTACATCCAAACTATGATTTAGGCGTTTGGATCAATACAGAATTCTTTGCACAGGCATTAGAACAATTATTCGAAATCGCTTGGAATGATTTCAAAAAAATATAAACATGGCAGGATTAGGTTTTACATTCGATTCTCCTGAAACAGGAACTTTCTTATTAGGTCTTCTTGTTTGGGAACTTATTTGGAAAGGTTTTGCACTTTGGAGAGCAGGCAGAAGAAATCAACCAGCATGGTTCTTTTTGATATTTATCCTAAACACAGCAGGTATTTTATCAATAGTATACTTATTTATGACTAGAGAAAAGAAACAACAAATACAAAAAGCAGTTGTTAAAAAGAAAAAATAGAAAGTATACTTTCAAAGCAATAAATGCTTTAAACGATCAAAGTTGTTTTTGAGCGAAGCGATTAAACGGAACAAAGAGAGGTTTATTGGATTTATCTTCCATAGAAGATAAATGCTTAAAAATAGAATAATTCTAATGAAAATATGCCAACAACAGAATATTATGTTCCAATTAAAGTAACAGATCCCGGTCAAGAAGCATATATCCAAACAATACTCCAAGGATACCCAGTTTTTACAACACAAAGTGGAGATCTAAACCAAACTTGTTTCTCAAGAGAAAATCTACCTTTTGTTGGAGAAATGATAGTCGTAAAAACTAGAAGCAGAATCGCAGCTGAAACCGCACGCGATGCTTTATCGGGAATCGAAGGATTACTTATCTTACCTCTAACAGAAAAAACAGTAAAAGAGTAACTAACTCTTACCAAATAAACTTTTCCAGAACCCACTAACTTCTCTAATCTGTTCTTGTGCTTCAATAAATACCAACTCTTCTTCAACTTTATTTAATCTAGAAGCATAAGTCTTCAACATATTCTCGT
>CAZCGJ010000019.1:0-13257 GCA_964498295.1 Candidatus Woesearchaeota archaeon
TGTAAATTCCATCAGTTACGGAAACAACAATTCCAATAACAGTTTCAGTAATTCCAGGTTCTAAAGGAGTATAAGATCCTGCAGTTTCACTTGTCCAAGTTGCTCCGTTTATCGTTCCATCATTTCCATTTCCAGATTTATCAGTTAACGTCGCTCCACTTGCGTCTTCAAAATCATAACCTGCAACTAAACCGTTGTTGTAAGGAGCTAAAGAAGTACTAATAGTTGCAGCTCTTCCTGCAGAATATAAATCAGAAATCTCCGATTCAGATAGTGCACGATTGAAGATTGTGACTGAATCCATAGAGCCATCAAAAGATTTAACTGCACCAAAATCACTATGTTCTGTTTGTCCAATTTGCCAACGACTATTAACTACAGAAGGAGCTTCTCCTTCTCCAGTCGTACTGCTAGCACTTTGTAAAAGAGTATTATAATAAATTTTCCACCTATTGCTTGGACCTGAAGGACGAGAAGAGTCATATGTAACTGCTATCTGAGTCCATGTATTTATAGGAATAGAAGGCAAATATTCATAAGTCACTGCACCACCATTACCTCTGTTGTGTAAAACTGTAGCGCCTGTTGAATGTCTATAAAACTCAATATCATTACTATTACCACTACCACGAGTAATAATATTGGAGTAATCTAGCGAGGTTAAAGGATAAACCCATGCTAAGATAGTATAAGAACTAGAAAAGTCAAGTCCAGCCTCGTTAATTACCTCTACATAATCATCACTTCCATCAAAACTTAAATAATTATTTGTAGTTCTTGTATCTCCGTAAGTATGATTTGAAATAGAAATATTATTTACATCTAGAATATTTAATGTCGCATTTTTAATTCCTCCTGCATCAGTAATATTCACAGTAAAATTAACTCCTACATCTCCAATAGTAGTATTATTTACTGGATAAAGTAAAGTAGCATTTGGAGCAGTTGTATCTAAAGTTATTTTTCTTGTTTCAGTTGAATCACATCTATCAAAAATATCGCAAGCCGAAATATTATAATAATAAATTCCATTTGGAAGATTTATCCAATTTATTGAAGTAACTACAGTTGAATAATTTGTTGAATTGAATAATGCAGCATCGTTATATAAATTAAAAGTGATATTTTTTAAATTAGACTCTGTTAGTGAAATGTTTGCATAAATATAATCTTGGTTCTTTACGGAATTATTTTGTTCTGTAATTCCGGTAGGAATTAAATACCTTACAATTACTATTCCTGAACCGCCAATACCAGGAGAATTACCGCCGCCACCTCCGCCACCAGTTCCACTTACACCATTAACTCCATCTGTATAATCTCCGTTTCCACCACCACATTGTCCTGTTCCTTGAACTCCTGAAATACCAGCTCCTCCTCCGCCTCCAGCATAACAAACATTTGTTCCGCTTATTGAATAGTTTAAACCTATTCCGCCATTCCCAGAAACACTTGATGAAGCGTTAGCTCCTGCTCCTCCAGCACCTCCGCCGCCACCTCCCGGACCTACACCGCCTTGTGGATAATTGAAACCTCCTTTGTTTCCTTGTCCTATTACGCCAGTTCCCCCATCAACTTTGGTTGAACCAGCGCCCCCTGCTCCACCACCAGAACCACCATTCGCACCTACTGAATGATCTGCATTTCCTGCTCCGCCTCCGCCAATAGCTACTAAAGTTCCAAAAGAAGAGTTTTGTCCATTAGTTGCTTGAGTATTGTCGCTTCCTGTTCCACCAGCTCCGCCATTTCCTACTACAATATCTATACTAGTAGTTGCATTATAAGAATTATTGTAAATCAATCCTCCTGCGCCTCCGCCGCCGCCATAACGATTTCCTCCGCCGCCGCCTCCAGCAACAACTAAAACAGAAACATTATTCACTCCTGTTGGCGGAACGAAAGTCCCATTTGTGGTAAATGTATGAATAGTATAATTCAGTCCACCATCTACCATTGAGGTTATACTTCCTCCAGTTCCGCTTACACTTGGAAAACTAATTTGCGGAGCACTATTATCAACCGTCAAAGTTAAATTTCCAGAAGTATTAAAATTATTTGCAGTATCGTAGCTTTCAAAAAACCAAGTATAAATTCCATCTATTAAGTTATAAACTCTTGAGAAAATAGAACTTAAAGATCCCGAAGTATAATTTACAAAATCCGCAAAAGGTAAGACCTTTCCAGAAGTATTATACGTAGGACTATTTGTCAAAGTTCCATTATTTCTACCGGTGATATCATAAGCAGTTGTTCCGGTTCCTTCATCGAAATGATATCCTGAAACAAGTCCAGAATTAAATGGAGTGATGGAAGTATCTGCATATAAACCATTTCCAGAATTGTATAATTGGGAAACTTCTGTTGAATTTAAAGAACGATTAAAAATTAAGACTTCATCAATTTGTCCTTTCCAATATCTATCTGCACTAAATCCATTACCTACCACTATCTCGGGCAATACTGTTGGCCATAAAGTATGTGCTTGTGAAAATTTAGAAACCGAATCTAAATACCCTGCTTCCGTGTTAGCAGTTCTATTCCAAGTATATACCACATGATACCAAGTATTTGCAGCCATATTAGCTGAAAAATATTGATGACCATCATAGTTTCCAGCATCAGTGCCCACTATAATTGCAAAGTTTCTACCAGAACTTTCTTCAAATCTTATACCCGAATTCCCTCCGTTGTATTTAGTTGTAAACGGATTACGGTAATTCTCAACAACACTTGCCTTCATCCAGAATGAAAGCGTGCCTTCTAAATAAAAAGAACCAAAATTTCCTAGACGTACATAATCGTTAGTTCCATCGAAATTTACAGAATAGCTAGATAAATTAGTCAAAGTTTGATTACTACTAAAATAAGTATTATTATATAACGTACCATTTCTAAAAATATTTAACGTTGCGTTTTTTATTCCATTCGCATCTGAAATATTTGAAGTAAAATTAATTGAAGTATTCCCAGTAGAAGTATTATTTGCAGGACTAACAGATGCAAATACAGGTAAAACATTATCAATTGTTAAAGTATAATTTGAACTCATAGAAGAGGTTCCTGTAGAATCAAAAACTTGATATGCCCAAGTATAAAATCCATTAACAAAATTTACAATTGCTCCGAGAGTAGTATTATATCTTCCAGATATAAAATTAAGCGTTGAAGTTAAAGAAGTAAATTGAGGAACTATGCCTGTCGTATAATTTGGACAAGTTGCTCCCGTACAGGTTCCATTGTTTACTCCTTTAGTATCTACAAATTTAGTATTGCTTTCTCCAATTACAGAGTTATTATCAAAATGATAACCTGCAACAAATCCAGAATTAAATGGGGCGATTGAAATATTCGCATAAAGACCTCTTCCAGAATCGTACAATTGAGAAACTTCTGTTAAGTTTAATGTCCTGTTAAAAAATAAGACTTCATCTAGTGAGCCGTTAAGATAATAATGTGATGCTTCATAATCTCCCAAGCTAACCATATTATGTGTATAAGCATCCATATTTGAACTTGTGTCTGTCCCCATTAACACGCCATCTAAATAAACGGCATTATTATTATCTTCAAAGGTACACACGATATGATGCCAGTTTGTATCAACAAATGGGACCTGAATTTGATATTGATAAGCAGAATTATCATACCCTACAAAATTAAGAAGACTTGACGCTATCCATATCCTATTTTCATTATTACCATCTTGTGCATCTGCCCATACATATTGAGTCGCCGTAGGATTATTTGTTTTAAGCCACATTGAGATAGCTCCTCTTTCATTTAATCCTACTCCAGATGGAATATCTACCCAATCATTACTTCCATCAAAACTCAAAGCTCTCCCAGTATCGTACATAGAAGATAAATTATTATACAAAGAACCAGAAGAATTCCAAACGTAAATAGTCGTATTTGATAAATTAACTGTGCTGTTTACACTAGCTGAAAGAGTTTGATTCAATGAGTTTGAATAAGTATTATTTGCCGGAGTTGTTAAATTTAAACTAATAGTAGCACTAGTAAATCCTATTATAAATAGGAATACAACTAAATAACTTAATTTTACTTTCATCACCTCTGAATTTTTTTTATTTTTTACCATTTTAAACCTTATTTTTCCTCTTTTCGTAAAAATTTATTAGTACAGTTAATATTTCATCGAAGGTATGCTTCTTTACAAAATCCAAGTTTTCAATTTTTTCTTTGGTTGATTTATTTATTCTAATCGTTGTAGAAACAGTATTTTCTTGATTTGTAGACTTTGTATTTTTTGTAGCCATTGTATAGATTGTAGATTTTTAAGTATTTAAAGGTTTCTTAAAATAATATAATAAAAATATCTAATGCTGATTTAGTTTATTCTAATGATTTCTACAATCTCACCTATTCTCTTCTTAAGAGAATATAATTGAGGAGGTCTATGAGAAACATCCTTCATTACTTCCTCTTCTTCTAAAATATTTAAAGACAATATTTTCTTTCTGAAGTTTCTTTTGTCCAATTTTTTTTGAAAGACAGTTTCATATAATTCTTGCAATTGAGTAAGCGTAAACTTATCTGGAAGCAAGGAGAAAGCTACAGTAGTGTACTCAAACTTCCACTTTAATCTTTTTAATGCGTAGTCAAAAATTTTATTATGGTCAAATGCAAGCTTTGGAATTTTTGATGCTGAAAACCATTTTGCATCTGCAGCATCTGTTTGTGCACTCAAATGAATTTCTTCAGAATTTACTAAAGCAATATATGAAACAGTAATAACTCTATCCCTAGGATCTCGATTTACATCTCCAAAAGTATATAGCTGTTCTAAATAAACCTCTTTTACGCCGGTTTCTTCTTCAAGTTCTCGTTTAGCTGCCAACTCAAGCGATTCATCAATTCTTGCGAAACCTCCTGGAATGGCCCACATATCTTTGAAAGGTTCTAAACCTCTTTTAACCAACAAAACTTTCAAATCATTATTTTTTATTGTAAAAACGAGAATATCTACTGTAACTGATGGCTTTTGATAAATATTTTCTTCAGGCATATTGTTTAGATAACAATAAGATATTTAAACCTTATGAAGATTGTAAAAAATTTAAAATTTTTTTATTTGCTCAGCTAATTCTTTTAAAGAATAAACTATTTTTATTTCTGGTCTTAAAAGTTTTGTCTGTATAACTACGTCATTTTTACGTGCATATTTTTTATCAATACCTATAAAAATATTTTTATTTGTTTTAGACATTTTACCCAATTCGTATAAAGTAATAGGACAAAGAGTTTCTTGTGGAAACCAAAATAAAACTGCATCTGATTTATCTAAATGGCTAAATTCCCAAGATATCTGCTCTTCTTCAATATTCTTCTTTGATGTATCAAACGATTCTCTTCTAGGATTAATCAAAACCAAATTAGTATCTTTCAGCAATTCAACCATCTCTTTTTGCCAATCTCCGCAATTACTTATTCCGCCACCAAGAAAAAGCGATTTGCCTTTCCCATCATAAAATTCTGGACATTCAATATATTTCATTTTCTCTCTCCGAATGCATAGAGTTTTTCTCCCAAATCAGTAAGCCTTGCTCTTTCATTTAGTTTCCAGTCTGCTGGAAAAACAATTCCGTTTTTTGCGCCGGATAATGCACCGTACATTGCACCCGTAGTGTCGCAATCGCCACCATAATTAATTGTTTCAATTAATCCTTCTGTAGGATTATCCCAATATTTTTGAAACATGAATAATGTAAATGGAAAAGCTTCTACAGCTAAAGAAGAACAACCCAAGAATTTTTTTGCCGAATCATTAGAAACGTCTTTGTTGTCTCTTATCCACTTTAATCTGGATAAAAGAGTTCCCTTCTCTGATTTTGGAAAGTTAGGAGTATTCAACTTTTCATTTTTCTTACAACAGTAGACAGCAGAGTTGACAAATTCCTCACGATTGACACCACATAACAAATTATATATTGCGTTTGCCTGAACAACTCCGCAAGCTATAGCTCTTTCATCCAGGTGAGTAGATAATCCAATTTGGCGTGCTATTTCCTGACCCTCTTCTTTTCTTCCAGTAGCGTGCATATACAAACCGATAGGTGCAATTTTCATACAAGGACCAGTACCTAAACCTGGAAAAACCCCGCAGTCTTTTGCAGCTATACCTTTTCTATAATTCTCAAAAGCATCTATTGTTGTTTTCCCGAATCCTCCAAATATATGGCCGTCTGGCTGAATACAAGCATCATAGGCTTCGAATTGTCTTCTCATCATATCATCCAAGTCAATTCTTCTTTTTGCAACAAGAGACTCTGCAATTGCAATTGTTAATATACCATCATCAGTGATGTCTCCTGCAGATAAATCACGAGTGTAATATTTTAATTTTCCAAATTCATCATCCGATAATTCTAATCCGTTTGTATCTCGCACGATCACAGGTGCAATCGGTTTTGTTACTCTTCCTACATGCTTTTTTATTTGAGCTTCTTTCCATCCCTCAACAGACATTCCGAGTGTTTCACCTAAACCGCTTTCTACTAATGTTGCAACGTATCTTTCTTTAATCATAGTTATCTGCCCTCCATTTAAGATATTTACGTACTGCTTTATTGTGATCGAAGGCGAGCCTTTTGGGAATGTCATATATTTCTCTCCAAACATATTCTATTGCGTCATCTTTTGCGTCTGGTTCCCCACTAGTATCTGGTGCTGCATATACATGATCAATAACATGGCCCCTCGAATCTCTTCGTGGAGACGAATGTACACAAATTAGATATAATCTGCTTTGTTTTGTACGTAAGCCTGTTTCTTCTTTTAATTCTCTTTGACCTGTTCTTTCAAGTGTTTCTTTTCCGTAGTTCAAGAATCCTCCAGGTAAAGCAAGCCTGCCTTTGTAAGGCGCGTATTTTCTCCTAACAAAAAGAATTTTTCTAGCTCTCTCTGCAATTATTGTTGCTGTCGCTGCAGGATTTTTATATTTTTTTGCCATTATATTAAAACTCCTTCAACAGATTTAGTTAATTGAGAAAATTTCTTAGGTTCATCAGCAGTTAGAGTAAAATCTCCTACAGTTACCGAGTGTTTTTTCATTCGGAGATTAGCAGCATCTTCTTTCCATAGGATAGCACTATCAGCGTGCAATGAAAGATTTTCTAAGCCGTGATTAATTAAATTCTTTCTTTCCTCTCCCATGATTTGTGGACAAACCGTTCCAAGCCAAACTATCTGGCCATTATCACTATAATACAAAGTATCCATTTCAGTTTTGGTATTTGCAACCATCTTTGTTTTTAGATATAATTCTAAATTATTTCTGTAAGAGAATGCATGTGGCCTAGTTTCAACTAAAGGTTTTAAGTCTATTGTGAATACTTTACCAAAATATTTAGATTCTAGTGTAAGGGGAAACCTATGAGTCACTTTTTTATCTAAAACTTGAACATGGAATCTATACTCTGTTTGAATATCTCTTTCTGCTTCAAGAGTTTGATTAGTCATAACCATTGTATGGCCGTGCCTAACTTCTTTTATTTCATCGTAAATATTTTCTAATATTTTGAATGAAGGATCTTGCTTTCTAATTCTTTCTTCCGCAAGAAGCAATTCCTCTTTTGCCAATTGACTAAGTATTTCATCACATCCATCCGGACGAAGCTCTCCATCTGTCTGAAGACCAAATTCAACCAATACGGACGGAACACTTAATTTACTAACTGCATAAAGAGTTGTAAAATCCATTAATGGAGAAAGAATTGTTGGATCTTTTTTTCCTCTTGCAAGAATATCTCCTCCAACATCAACTGCAATTACACCATCATAACCTCTTTCGACAATTAATTTTTCCAACCCTTCGATTAAAGCTTCTGTTCCAAACCTGCCGCTAAGATTGTATACTCTTGCATTAATTCCATTATTCTTTAGAACATGAGGTAAATAACCATCTATAAATGAAAGCTGTTTTCTTTGCCTAGATTCTAAAAATCTTTGAGTGTCTGCGGATACTTCGTTCATACTTCTTTCCGGCTGCCCATTGTAAAAATGGATTGCCCCGGGACTGCATATTCCTGCAAGATCTCCAAAAATATTTTTATTTTGTAATTCTGCAATTATTAAAGATGCACTTACTATATCGTTTCCCCCACCAGTTCCAATTACTAATGGTTTTTTGAAATGTATTCTGTCTAACATTTTTTGTACAAGCCCTCCTTTTTTATGAATAATTCCACTGCTTCAGGTACAAGCCCGAATAAATCCTTTCCATTCAAAACATTTTCACGTATTTTAGTTGAGGAGATTTCATTTTGTAATTCTATTCTTTTCACTATTTTAACTTCTGTTTTTTCTTCCTTATATCCAGGTCTGCTAATTAAAATAAAACCAACATTATTCTTTAAGTATTCGAAATCATACCACCTAGGCAAGTCTTTTAGGTTATCTGCTCCAATTACCCAAAAGAATTCGTGTGAAAAATTATTTTTAAACCATGCAATAGTTTCTGAACTATAGCTCTTTCTTGCCTCATTCATCTCAACACTAACTACTTTTATTTTTGGATTTGCATTTATTGCAAGATTAATCATTTCCATCCTTTTTTTCCCTTCAGCTAGATCTTTGTTGAATGCATGATTTCCACAAGGTATTAACCAAACTTCTTCTACAATTTTTTTATTAATTAATTCGTTTGCTATTTGTAAATGTCCATTATGTATTGGATTAAAACTTCCACCGAATAGAGCGACTTTCAAATTAGTAGGAGTAATTTCATTTTTAGGATTATACTCTTTAAGCATGAGTATCTTTTTCTTTAGTTCTTCATGCCGAGTAGTTTCCTCGTATGGAAGGATACTTTCTCTAATATCGTAGCCATATGCAGATTTACTGGTAATTATTATTGGAGGAGCCTGAACTCTTTTGAAAACATTTCTCAATATTGTTTTTTCAAACCATTCCAAGTCTTTTACAAATTCTGCAGGATCAGTTACATTCCATCTTTTCATTAAATCTAAACCTATTTCTTTCTTTACAATATCTTTTAGATAGTAATCTAATAATTTGTGCAAAGTGCCTTCCAAATAAGCCTGCATTATTTCCTCTGCAGATTTTTTCTTATAATCAGTAAACATATCAACTAATGCGCAATGATATACGAACTTCATAGGATCTACTTGGTTGTCTTTTAATTCTGCACTTGGTTGAATCTGATCATCTCTAAATCTCCATAGTTCATCTGGTAAAAGAACTTCCGGAATTATTTCTTCCCCGAAAATTTCCTTATTAACAAACTTAGACATTTCAACAACTTCAATTTTTGTTAAGTCTGCAATTGGTGCTCTTTCTCCACCCACATCCCCATATAAAGTTGCATAACCTAAAGCAGTTTCTAATTTATTTCCATTATTCGTGAAAATTCCACCATATTTTGCTGCAATATTAGACAAAATAGAAGTTCCACGTATCTTTGCCTGTATGTTTTCCAAATTAAGCGAAGATAAATTTTTTCCATCATTTAAGATATCTGCATTTTGTATAAGCTTATTGTTTACTTCCACTAATTCTTCTATAGGTAAAACATAATATTCAATCCCTAATTTTTCCGCAATGTACTTTGCAGCATTTTTGGTTTTAGCACTATTATATTTAGTAGGCATATTTATTCCAATAATATTCTTTGCTCCGTATGCTTTTACATATAGTGCCGCAACTAGAGAACTATCTATTCCTCCACTTAAACCAATTATAACTGGCGGATAATTATCTGCACCCCACATTTCCTTTAACGCTCTAATTCCGGCTACTATAGCATGATATTTTTGTTCTATTTTAGATTTCTCCTCTCGCGGCAAAGATTCTTTTTCTAATTCCTTTTCTTCAATTACCATTAGTTCTTCTTCATATGCAGCTTTTGCAAATAAGACAGGTAAACCTTCTTTATTGTAAACAGTAGATCCTCCGTCAAAAGTCACTATATTCTTCCCATTATTTTGTACACCCGTGCAATTTACGTAGAAGAACGGAACAAATTTTTCGTTAGCTTCTGCACTTAGAAATTCTACTCTTTTATCTCTAGACTTGTTCTTTCCATAAGTCCAAGGAGAAGAAGATAAATTCATTATCATTTCTGCTCCATTCTCAATTAAAATTTCTGTTATATTCTGAGGAGCGTTATTCTTTCTATAGTCTTCGCACCATAAGTCTTCACATAATTCAAATCCGATTAATCTTTCTCCTTCTTTGGTTTTCAATTTAAATGGTTGAGCAATATTTTCTATTTGTACATTAAAATCTTTTGCAATATCTTCTAAAGAAAAGAAATATCTTTCATCATCAAAAATTCTATAATTTGGAAGAAGCATTTTTGGTTGAACACCGTTTGGTAAGATTAGATCTTCTACAATTCTTTCAGCAGGTTTCTGATTTTGAAATACATAAATTGCATTGTATTTTCTTAATCTTCCGTCTTTATTCGGATGTTTTGCTCCCGTGTTTATTCTTTCATCAATTTTTCTATCTACAAAAATATTCCCATAGGCTATTGCAATTCCATCAGTTGCAAGTTTTAAGGTCTCATTAAAAGACATTAAATTTTCACAAAAACTTTCGTCAGTCCATTTATCGCCCAATAAATATCCTCCTACACACATCTCAGGGAATATTAATAGTTCTACTCCTTGTTTTTTCGCATCTTCAATATTTTTTAGCATATTAGCTACATTTAAGGTAGGTCTTCCAGGTACAACTTTCATTTGTGCTAGTGCTATTTTCATATTAGTATTGCTCCTCCCCATTTATTAGAGGCGATGTCAGATGTATAATCTGACAGTTTACATTTAAAATAATTGTTTCTGCTACTATGTTAAATGTTTGTATTTTCATTTTCTGTTTATGTTTATTTTATTTTATTTTTATTCCCAAAAAAATTAATGGGAAATTTAAATTTTATTTAGAGGCGATTCTCTAAAACGTCTTTAGTTGTTACGAGTTTTACCCCTCTAGCAGCCATTTTTTCAAGTGCTTTCTTTCCAAAGTCATTGTCAATCTGCCCGTTGAAGTCTATATTAACTGCCTCAATTGCATCTGTAACGATATATAGCTTTAACTCCGGACAATATTGATCTCTCACATCTGCCATCTTTAGAAGTGCTGCCAAATCACAATAGTCTGTTGCAAAACCATTAGTTACTATCTTTCTTAGCCCTAGAGCTATTGCCTGCTTTAATGTTGGCACGAAATTAGGGTTTGTCCCCACATCATAACTTTGCTTTTCAAAAATTAAATGCATGCCTTTATTTGCTGCCTCTAAATATTTTGCAAGCTCAGCTTCTGTGTAATTTCTAACTCCTAAAAACGGACCATCTTTTGCTCTTATGTAAATATCTTTTTGCGGTTCTAACTCTGGCAACCTTAACTGACCTTTTGTACCATTCATACAATGATCGTCGAAGACGCCTCCAGCGTTTCGGATAAGTTCTACATCTTCGTAGAAATGTCGATCAACAGAGCCTAGTATTAACCAATTATTTACATCTGCGTGTTCGTGCAAAGCAAAAATATTTGGAAGTCTTTCCTCTGCTCCGTAGGGTAAATGCGTTTTTGGTTTGTTTGCTCTAACAAAAAGAGCTCCACTTCTTAAGGCGAAATCATTTTCGACATCTGTTTCGTAAATTGCTGTATCTGGTACTACCATTTTACCTCCTGTGCAAATTTAGTTGTGAAATTTACCATTAGTAAATACACTCCTCTATTGCATAGTCTGCAGGATTATATTCGAATACTCTTTGATACCTTGCGATATTTTCTGGACTGCCCATACTTTTTGCAGGATTATCGCTTAATTTTACAGTTCCATTTCCGTCTGCTTCGACTGCTTTTACAACTAAAGATAGAGGTTTCAATCCCAAATCATTTGAACCATTTGTTCCTAAAGCAGGCACAGTAACTATCTGCTCGCCAAACTGATTGTATAAATTAACAATCTTTTTCTCGTTAAGACCGTCACTTGGCACAAATAATTTTTTAGCAGGATCGATTTCTCTGTCTTGGTAAAATTTGATTTGCTTCTTCGCAAATGCAACCGGACTTGCAGAGTCTTGTCTTAATCCTTTCCAATCTCTTGCTTGTTTCTCAGTCATATCTTTGAAAAAGAAATTTGTACCAAAAGTATCAGTAAGCATTACAGATAAATCAAACCCATATTCATCCCACCATTCAGTTAAGACTCGATTAGGTGCGGCTCTAAGTTCATCATCGCTGCCGCGTGCGGCGAGTGCTGTCAGAACCATCTGTAATTCATGTGCCTGAGTCCCTACCGGTTTTAATCCATGATTCATCGCAAGCAAAACATTAGATGTTCCAATCAGTTGATTGTACCCTAGCTCTTCCTTGAACCTTTTAACTTCATGTTCTTGCCAAGGCCCGCTATATCTTCTTCTTGTTCCGAACTCCATAAATCTAAGTCCAGGATGTTGATTGAAGAGTGCGATTTTTTCTTCAAGTCTTCGATTTCCTTCGGTATAAATTGCCGGCTCATCCATTCCTTTTGTTATGGCTCGATAGTACAATTCATTTTTTATAGACAAATCCAAAGTTTCCCAATAGATTGCTTTTGCCCAAGGTCCTGGAAACTCGGTAACAAATTGTCCGTCCACTTTCTTAAGATTATAATCAGGTAGTTGTATATTTTGAAAAAATTCCAAGTAGTCTTCTTTGAATAAAGGCGCCCCATTATTTTTTTGTCTTCTTAAAAAAGCTATTTCTGCTTCAGTAGGCCTTAAGTCTCTTACCGCATCTAATTCATTCCTTAAATCATCTTCAGCAATAACATCTGCCAATTTTACTTTTTTTGTTCTATTATTAAATCCATATTTTACTGGAACGTTTGGATATCTATGAAAGACAAACTGTCCCATTGTAAATTTATAAAAATCAACATCTAATAACGAAGTTATTATCGGCTTTCTTTCGTCTGTTTCAATTATTGCTACCATGTTTTCTAACATAGTGTAATAAATACACTATATAAACATTTCTATATCGGTGAATAGAAACGATTTTAATACACTAAGGTATTATATTTCTGACGAGATTAACTAAAAAAGAGAACACTTAGTTTGAATAAAATAAGTAATTTTTTGAAAAAAAATACGCTCCTGCCTATTCGCAAAATGCACCTCGCAAAAAATACTAAAATTTAGAACCAAAATATATTTGTTCGGAGCGTTTCGCTCAATTCGAACTCTCCTCTTCCAAATCTATGTTTCTTAACGCTCCCACCGA
>CAZCGJ010000020.1:0-13123 GCA_964498295.1 Candidatus Woesearchaeota archaeon
TTTTTTGAAATTTCGATAGAATTAATTTGAACCGGTTTTTACGGAGTAACTATTGCCTGCTTTATCTTTAATATGTATACTCTTTATTTTTTCTTTCAAATGTTCATTCTTTCTCTTCAGTAATTCATATAATGTAAAGAAAGTAATAATCGCACCAGCTAATGTTGAAAACAGAACAGCATTATCTTTTAACTTAGAAGCTAAAGAAACTTTCTTCAAATTATCCATTTTTGCAAATTGTATTTCATACTCTTCTTTCGCTAAATCGAGTTTTACTCTAGCTTGAACAAGATTTTCTGAAAGTAAATTTGCCTGTGCATCTCTCAACATAACCTTCAAATCTGACAAAATAACTCCGGAAACATCATAACCATCACTTTTCTTAGCTTGAAATTCGGACTCCAAAGTAGAATATTTACTTTTTAAAACAGAAAGCTCATTTGACAAATTTAAAGCCAATTCGTTATTATAGGCAACAGCACCTGCAGAATCATCTGAAACTTTAACGGTCTGATAAAATGTTTCTTGATTTATCTTTATAGTTAAATTAATGCTACCTGCCTTTCTAAAATTACCACTAACCAGAATATAAGATTTTTCTCCAGGTTTTAAAGAATCTATAGGGACAACATTATAACTTGAAAATCCCTCTCCAGAAACATATGCATATAGCTCACTAATTGTCTCATTTTTTAAATTCTGAACATTAATACTTAATTGAACATCGCCAACTTTTGTTTCCGCTGGCAAAAAGTGCCTAATGACTAAAGAAGGAAAAATTTCAGTTGTTAAATTATTAGTTTGATTAATAGTCAAATTTGTTTCGTTTTGAAAACTTTCATTAACTGACAAAGAAGAATTAACAGTCTCATTTTCCGCTAAAGCAAAGCTAGTAAAAACAAATAAAAAACATACAGCACAAATCACAAAGTCTCTTTTATTCATAAAAAAACAAAAAGAAGTCTATTTTTAAACATTACCACTCAATCTCATTAACGTCTTTCTTAGTATATTGAAACTCATTTTCCAAAGCATAAAACTCCAAACTAGTTTCAACCTGATCATCAAAATACCTTATTTGATAGTCTTTCTCAGTTTTTTCACTATACACTTCGATAATCATTTCTTTAGTAGTTTTATGATCTAAAAATAAATAATGTGCATCGACAAT
Source organism: Candidatus Woesearchaeota archaeon (assembly GCA_964498295.1). GTDB lineage: Archaea > Nanobdellota > Nanobdellia > Pacearchaeales > GW2011-AR1 > CABMGO01. Next base: position 1,172 of record CAZCGJ010000020.1, read on the forward strand.
AAGCCCTTTACCGTCTATAAGAATCTTATCACCTTTTTTTAACTGCGAAATTGGTTTAGATTGTTTCTTAATCTTAATCATAACTAACGAAAGTTTAGAGAGTTTTTAAACGTTTTTGTAGAACTAATAATTTCTAGCAAGATAAGCAACATTCTTTGTTTTCTTACCGGATTTAATACAGACGCCTTCCTTCTTAGATTCTTCTACCCATCTAGAAGCCGCTCCGACAGAATCTTTTATTTCCTTTTCAACAGAAGGTTCATTAACCATGTAAACTTTTACAATTTTACCTTCCCCAATCTTTTTTTCTAATTCTTTCATAGTTTTTGCTTCATCAAAACTCGAGTCCATGAAAGCCTTTGCTTTTTTAAATAAATTATTTTGGATTTCCTCTAAAACTTCAGGTATTCTTTTTGCAAAATCTTTTTCAGAAACAATCTCTTTAGCTAGAGTATCTCTTCTTACCAAAACAACTTGTCCTTTCTCCAAGTCTTTAGGTCCAAGTTCTACACGAATAGGTATTCCTTTTAATTCCCACTCATTAAATTTCCAGCCAGGACTATATTCTTCTCTAGAATCAATAAAATTTCCATATTCACTTATTTGTTTTGATAACTGTTCACATTTATTGATTACCTTTTCTTTTGTAGAATCAAATAAAATAGGAACAAATACGACTTTGTTTGATGCAATCTTTGGAGGAAGAACTAATCCCTTATCATCACCATGTAACATAATCATTGCACCAATTAATCTTGTAGAAATTCCCCAAGAAGTCTGCCATGCAAAATTTTCCTTGCCATCCTTTCCTAAAAATTTAACATCAAAAGTCTTCGCAAAATTTTGTCCAAGATTATGAGAGGTTCCACACTGAAGAGCTTTACCATCCGGCATAAGAGCTTCAATAGTCATTGTTTTCTTTGCACCCTTAAATCTTTCAGCCTCGGATTTTTTCCCTATTACAAGAGGTATTGCCAAGAATTCTTCAATAAAAGATTTATATTCCTGAATCATTTCGTTCATATCTCCTTCAGCCCCTTTTTCATCCTCAAAAACACAATGCCCTTCTTGCCATAAAAATTCTCTTGTTCTCAAAAAAGGCTTTGTCTGACTAACTTCCCATCTAACAACGTTACACCATTGATTAATTTTTAAAGGTAAATCTCTCCAACTTCTAACCCATTTAGAATATGAGTCATAGATAATAGTTTCAGAAGTAGGTCTTATCGCAAATTTCTCTTCGCCCTCTTTACTTTCTACATAAGCCAATTCTGGAGAAAATCCTTCTGCATGTTCTGCTTCTTTCTTAAAAAAAGAATCTGGAATGAGTAATGGAAAATAAGCATTTTTAACTCCCTTCAATTTTATCCTCCTATCAAATTCCTTTTGAATATTTTCCCAAATAGAATACGCATTTGGCCTAATAATCATAAATCCTTGGATAGGCGCATAATCTGCCAATTCTGCCTTCTGAACAACTTCAAAATACCACTGGGATAAATCATCACCCTTCTTAATAGTAATACCTTTATTATCAAAATTACCTGAATTTTTCTTTTCAGTTTTCTGCTCCTTTATTATTTTTTCAACCATAATCAACTAACAATTCTTATATTTAAAAAGGTTAGCTAACCAATCTCGACGAAAAAAACAAATGAGCCCAAGAGGAATTGACTTTTCCGCAGAAATGATCCTTTAGGAAACCCCTAGAATAAATAAGGGTGAAATGAGCCCAAGAGGAATTGAACCCCTATCTTCAGGGCCGAAACCTGACATTCTATCCGTTAAACTATGGGCCCATAGTTCTATTTATTTCTTTAATTTGATTTATTAAACTATCGAAAAGAAAGTATTACTTTTGTTGTGGAACGGGCTGTACTGGTTGAACAGGTCTAACCGGTAAAGGCCTATATCCTCCAACAGGATAGCTAGTAGGAACGTTACTAGGCGCTACAGGAGGTCTTGGTTGACTAGGAGAAGAAGATGCAGGAGTTTGTGTTTCAGAAGCTTTCTTAGCCATACTACTCTTCTTTAATAAAAAGAATAATAGTCCAATAAGCAAAAGAACAATAATTAATCCTAAGACAGAGATTACAGTCAAATTTCTTTGCACAAAACTCTCATTTGCTGCTGAACCTTCGAGCTCTAAATCAGAACCAGAATCAACCTGAGTATCTAATGATGAATCTTCCACATAACCAGAATCATCCGAATAGTCATAAGTATTATCCGAATCATCATCACCAACTACATAATTTTCACTAATAAATTTTAAACTTATATTTGCTTTTCCAGAACTTATGTTGTTCAGTCCAACCTTAAGATCATAAGTACCATCACTATCTAAATCAAAGTTTCTACTTTCACCAGGATACATTACTTGATTTCTAATAAGAGGAGTAACATTACCGCTAGCAGAGTCAATACCTATTTCAAAAGAAATTTTAGTATTAACACTCAACAATCCAAAATAATAAGATCTACTTGCAAAAGTAAATGCAATTTTATCTCTAGATGAAACGGGCTTGTAACTTCCAAGATCTAAATCAGTAACACTAAAAGAAACATCATACCAAGCAGAATCACTAATAGTAGCCAGTATGCAAGAAGAGCTATTAACATCCCAAGCACGATTTGAATTACACCTGAAACAACTTTGATCACTAGGACATTTTAATCCTGTTACAAAGGCATTAGAAAGATTAGTAAGATTCATACACCCAGGAGTAGAATCACAATTACGCAAGATACAATCACCAATAGTAGCATTCCACAAATAATCAGAAGATTCACACGAATAACATTTTTTATTGTCCGAGCAATATTCAGTACTATTAACAGAATTATTAATTGGAGAACTTAAACAACCAGGAGTAGATTTACAAATACCAGTAATACATGAACCTAAAGTACTGTTATAATAACCATTCTTACAAGTGTAACAAGAGTAAGCTGCATCATCACCACAACTTAAATTAACAAATAAATTAGCATTAGTTAAACCGGTAACATTAGAACAAAAATAATCTCCACCCGTAATAACTGGACAAGCGCCGGAAATATAAGATTGAATAAGCGAATTTGCCTCGATCAAATCAGAAAAATATCTTGTACATGTAGCAGAGATACAATTATAACTGGGATTACATTCAAAATCATTATCGCAGGACCCAGAAGCTTTAGTTAGTTTAAAACTATCAGTTAAATAGTCACAATAGTAATTAACTTGACCAATCAAAATTTGATCACCGTAGTTATAACACACACCACCTTGGACGCAACCAGTATCACAAGCCGAAACAAAACTAAAAAAAATTAATAGAGATAATAGAGATAAAAAAAGTTTATTCATCTTAATTACTTCTTAGATAACTAGAAGCCTCCGCCAATCGACATTGCTGACGAGATTCAGAATTACCCATATGTTTAAACCAACATACAAAGTCTACAACTAAAGATCTAATCCCGCCAAGAGAATCTAAGCTCTGACAAACGCTTACTTGAGTAGTTTCATTCACAAAACAAAAATTGTCAGTACATTGAGTATCCCAAGTGCAAGAGGCACCATTAGAAAGAGTTAATCTAAAAGTATGAGATGTTGAATTACAATAATATTTATTTCCATTAGGAGCATTAACTCTTGCTTTATTTGGAAGGCATATAGATCTTCCATTTTTATCATATGGACATCCATTTTCACAAGTAGTCAAAGGAGCAACACAACCAATCCCATTATTTACCTTACCATCATCTACACATGTCTTAGGAACACAAGCAGTACCATTCGATTTAAAATTATTTTGACACATAAAACATTTTGCAGCAGTAGAAGTACAATTTCCAGCAGAACTCTCTGTAGAATTTTCTACATTTGTAATAGAACAAACACCACCTTCCAAGGTACAATTAAACTTTTCTCTTTCTACACAAGAAACATTATCAGATTCATTTAACTTGTATCCGGCTGCACAAGACCACTGACAAGCATTTACATTTGAAGAATTTACAAAATTCCAAACCATACTAAAAGAAGAGTTTGTAGTAATATTTACTCCGAAAACAGCTTTGCTATCGTTAAATAATGGCCTATCAATTCCAGTACAATTATTTGAAACACAGGTATTATCATAGAAATGCTGGCCTGCAGGACATTTAAAACAATTAAAGTCCGGATTACAACAATCAAATGATTCATTCTTTGCAAGACCATTGAAAGTATTAGAATTATTACAAATACCGCCATTTTGTTCACAACCGACTACTTGTTGATTACCAGTACATTTAGTACAATAACCTTTTGCAGAATCATACTTATAACTAGCATTACATTGATAACAACCAACATTGAAACCATTCAAACCACAAACACCTAGTACTGGATTTTTAGGAGTTGCCATAGATAAAGAAACAGTTGAAAAATTACAGAAACTAGTTTTTGGACCAGCACTCTCATCACCACAACCATACGAGCCATTATTTTTACAAGAGTTAGAAACGCTATCGAATAACATAGCATTTGTATCTATAGAGCAAGTTCTTTCTGTCCAATTGAAACAATAACTGTTACCAATTCTTTCGCAACTATCATAGTTAGTAGGATCAGAGTCTACAATTTCGCTTTTATTATTCAATACACTACAACCACTAGAACAACCATAATAAATATTAGTTAAAGTAGAATTGGTATAAACAGAACGAGCAGAACCATTAAATGCATAAACCAATAATTCAACACTAGAAATCATTTTAGTATTATCATCACTTACTCTCAAAGAAACCGGAGTGTTAGGAGCAACCCGTACTTTATGTCCTTTAAAATCAGAAGTCCCATTACAAGCACATATTTCAGTAATATTTCCATCAAAATAATTATATCTCCAAACTAAATCATACACTACATTTGTATCAGCACTACCGAAACGAATATTTCTTTCACAATCACCGGAATAATTACAAACCAATGGAAATGAAGTAAAAGAAGGAGCAGCTAAAGCAGAAGTAATATTTCCACACTTTGAAGAACAAGTAAGAGATTCTTCACAATCCATAACTACCGTATTAATTGGCACACAACCATTTAAATCAGTAATTGTTCTTGTAAACTGACCGGTAGAATTACATTCACTATCTACTCTTTGAAAATTAGAATTGCAAACAGCAGTAACTCTTCCTTTAACAGAAACACCTGTAACATTCAAAATATTTTTGTAACAAAGAGCTTTATTTGCACCAGAAGAAGGATAATATTTAGAAGTAGAAATAACAACATGGCTATTCTTAGAAGCCAAAGTTACAGGATATGAAAGGGGTAAAAGACTTCCAACAGTTAAGCTTCCTAGTGTTTCGCCAGCACCATTAATTAAGATATCTTGAGTCCCAGATCTCAAATAAACAAATACTGGACAAGCCACAGGGGAAGATGAAATTATTGAGAAGTTAACATCTACTTGTGTAACTTCCATTTCAGAAGGATTATTTAAAGGTATAACAATAGGAGCATTAGCTGCTAAGATAGAATTCGTAGAATTAACAAGAGTTCTATTAGTAATAGGAAGACTATATTTCCCAACGACAGAAATACTATAGATATTTATTTTAGAAGAAACAGGAGAACAACCAGAAGTTGAATCAATAAATATTGTTTTAACTTCTATAGGAGCTCTCTTCAATCCAGTAGTAGGAGAAAAAATAAAGTTTAAAGATTGAACTGTTGGAGCTTTAGAGGTAACAATGCTAACTTGAGAAGTACCTACAGGGTCAAGATAAACAGGAGTAGCACCGGAACTATTCACAGATAAATTAAACTTACAAGAACTAAGTGATGAAGCAGAAGGAAGATTAGCAGACACTGTGAAATTTACAACTTCCATAGAATTCGGCAAGTCACATCTAAAAGAATTAGTAGTAGTTTTAGAACAAGTAATAACTTGAGTATGTAGTGGTCCGAAATAATCAGTAGCGCTGACAAAAACACTTGAGAACAGAACTAAAGCAAATAATAGCAATACAAAACCACTTCTTTTTTTATACGACATTAGATATTAAACAAAATAAGACTATTTAAATATTTTTATATTAAATAATATCACTCGAGAAGAATAGTTTTACCATAACCCAAACAAGTAGCTGGTTTAGTAAGTTTCTTTCCCTTGACAGAACCCAGTACCATCGGATACAAAATTAATTGTTCAATATTATCTCCAGTAATTTGAATAGTCTGCAATTCACTAGCAGATCCTACAGGAGTAGTAAATTGGAATGTTTTCATAGCAGAATTACCTCCGCCGACAAACTTTATATCAAAGCCATATATAGGAACATTTCCTCTGTTAGTTATTTGCAAATTTAAAGCCATTGCAGCAGCACTATAATCATAATCCTCTTCAAAAGCAACCTCGCTGCAAACTTGTTCAATAGGTTTTCCTTGCTTTTCTAATTGTTCAGAAACAAACCCTGTCATCCATAAAAAGATTATTCCTGCAAGTACAATACCTAATGAAATCAGGAGAACAGTAGCAATAACTGGCGACAAACCTCTTTTATTTTTAATCAACCCCATATTGAAAAGATAACCTCTATCTATTTAAATTTATTCCTTAAATTTAGTTTTACATAAAAAAAATAAACAACAGCAATTAATAAGAAACTCAAAATAAAATTAAATCCGTCAAAAAAAGGAAGTTGCACAGAAACAGAACAAGGATAAGAAACTTGTTGATCGGCACATAAATCAGGATAAGACCCTTCTGTTGAAGCTTTATAAGAAATAATTACGCTCCCTTCAGATTCACATGAATCAGTAGCAGTATCTTCGAGCCAAGAACAACTCCCAATAATCTGTTGACTATTTGGACAAACTCTCTCTAATGAAATATTTAATGCACAGGCACCCTCGCCAGAATTTGCAGAAGAATCCCAAGAACAACCACAGATAGTAACATTCGCACATACAGAACTAGCGGCATAATCAAAAAAACCATTATAAGAACCTCCAGAAGAACAAACATCTGAATATACTCCTCCAAAATTTTTAACTTGATTAATTGCGAAGGATGAATCGGCATAATCACAACTAAAACTATCGGTAATAGAAGTGCACATATCTGCAATATACTGTGTATCGGGAAGAAGACACTCGCCCTCTACGCAGTGATAACCAGTAGGGCAACACCAATTATTAGAATAGACAGTATCATTACAAACACCGGTAGTAGTTTTAAAATCTGAAAAGATATTTACTCTTTCGTTAGTATCTATTTTTTGCCAATATGCAGTATATTCTTCTGAAATACAAGAATAACCTTTTCCAGTAGAAAATTCAACTTCTACAGAACCAGTTTGAGAAAAAACAGTAGATATTAAAAATACGAAAGAAAATAAATAAATAAAACTACTTAGGCGCATATGAGACCTCCAATCTAGCTAAATGTTCTCCTGACAATTCAAATCTGTAAATAAATTCTATAATTTTCCAATAATTATCCTTAGACCAATCTCCAGAAATAACCCGACCATTATCTAATGTCCATTTGAAATTAAGTATATAATTACCTAAATCACTTTCATAACCAGACCCGGGAGCATGTAAATAAGTACAATTTAACAAACCATCGTCAGTGTAGAATCCGTTTGATCTTGTACCAGTACAACTTCCAGAACATGAAGAGCAATTTGCAACATATGTTTCAGAAGCATTGAAAAGAACAATATCGCTTTGAATAGAATTACCTCTTACTGGAGAACTAATAACTGGAATAACATTAACTCCTTCTTTAAATACAGCTACAAAAGTTTGATTTGCTAACATTAAAGTTCTATCTTTTTCCTGAACTTTCAATTCTATTAAATAAACACCAGAAGCAGTATATGTAACATTTTGATCTCCAAGAGTAGAATCAAAATAACTTTTTTTAAAGTAAGAATAATTTTCAGCATAAGAATAACTACCATTACCCAACCACCAGAAAATATTTATTATATCATCACTATCCATGGAAATTTGATTTAGAGGTAAAAGAGTACCAATTTTTATTCTATACCAATTAGAGGGGAAAGTTATTTGAGCAGCAGTAGGAGCAGAATCGCCGCTACCAGAGACAACTAAATTTTCAGAAGAACTTCCCAAATCAACACCATTTTGAGTTATTTTGAAAGAATAACTACCTTCTCTATCTGCTTTCCAATAACCAAACCCTTCACTACTAGTACTGCTATAAACTTCTGCAGCACTTTCATTTAAAATAGAATAAGTAATCGAAGCACCAATATTCTCGGTAAAATCTATAATTAAATCGTCTTCAACTTCTGCATTAGTTATTAATTCACCATTCAAATCTCTCCAAACTAAAGAACCAGCAGAAGAAGGTTTACAGCATAACAAAGAATTATAGTTTACATCATCTAAACCTGAAACATGAGTATTGCTGTAATTGTACAATCGAACTACAGGACTATAACCTGCAGCACAACTACCAGAAGCAACGGAACATCTTAAATCCCCATAACAAACAGGATAATTATATCCGTTAGCACTTGAATTAGAAAAATGAGAATTATTTTCAGCAGACATCCAAAAAAGAGTATTTGATCCAGTACAATTATGAAAATCTGTTCCTGCATATGGAAATCCAAAAACATCATTGTAATTTATTGAAATAGGATACGAAGTAGTATTCCATGAAGAAACATGAGAGTTATTAGCTTGATAAATTTTAAACAATGTTTGAACATCACTACATTCTTTTTGTCCAGGACAATCAGCAGTATCACAACTATCTCTTATTGTTAAATCTGTACAAACATCTGCAGCAAGATCACAATTAGGAACACATGCCGCCTGACAAACTTTCGTACCTTGCTTTGTTACACCGCAATCAACACATGTTGAACCTTCACAAGTATCAGCAGCACAATTAGTCGGAGTACATGAATTGAACAAAGTACCAGTATAAGAATGAAAATAAGTATAATATGTATGAGAATTCTCACTAGGAGAAATATAACCATAGCAAGAAACCCCGATACTAAGTCTTGACCCATCAACAGGAAGATTTGTCAATCCATAAAGATACACCCCCCTATAGGAAGACGTACTAATAGAATGAGCAACAAAAGAACGTGCAGAAACTACTTTACCAGAAGGATCTTTCACTCCTAAAACAACATAAGCATCACCGCAAGAAGAAGCATACTTTTCATCACCGCCACTTTTATCTTTAATCATAACATATAAAGTCCCATTAAAATATTCAGAACCAGTCCCTAAAAAATTACTTAAACTAACACTCGTAGAAGTAGGATATCTTGTGTCCATAGTATAAACAGTAACGGCATTAGTAAAATTAATTAACGAAATACCTACTAGAAAAATTACTAAAAACAATATCACTCCCTTCTTCATGATAAAAACACAAAAAAGAACTTTATAAATGTTTTTAGAAAAACCAAATTACTTACAACAAATTGCATATGCTTGAACGCACACCTCGCCCTCATAATTACCCATCCAACAATTAGCTAACCAAGAAGTTTTATTTATCGGATAACTTGCGTGTAAATACCCTGCATAAACTCCACCAGGATTATTGGTACATCCAGGTAAAAGCTGTGAACTCGTCTGACATACGCCCCCGCCACTAGTCATAATCTCATCAGAATTACAAGAAGCTACCGCTATCGTTCCAACCGTAGAATTAACAATTCTACAAGCCAGAGTTGGGAGGCTTCCAGACTCAACAAAATTTGAAAGAGCTACAACCTTCATATAACCCGAAGTAGGATATTTGTATGTTTTCTGCAAATCATTATAATATACTACGTAAGCAGTACCAGTATAAAAAGAAACACTTGTGGAATTTATTTTATTTACAACAGAAGCATAAGCCCCATAATTTGAAGATCCTGCTAAAACAACATCGCCACTACCATCAGAAGTATTACTAAACCACAATTGAACTAAAGAAGGAGTTTTGCCTAAATTATGATTTACAGTATAAACATTACCAATACTAACAGGAATCCAAGAACTTTCATAAGCATATGAAGTACTACCACTTCCCCCGCCCTCAATTTCATCAGCACTATGGCCCATTATAGCAGGATTTCCGCCAATCCCATTTGCATTATATGCAAAACTCAATCCAACAAATCCAATTAAAATAAAAAATCCGACGATTAAAGACCAAGCTCTCCAACTCAAATCAAACTTGACACTCTTTTTCATAAATTAAATAAAGATTGATTGTTTATAAAACTTATTAAAAAAGCATTAATTTAAATTAATAACCAATTGCTTGCCAGTAAACTTCAACATTATTATAACTTGCACTCGGTAATGTAGCTATTTTAAAAGTAGTTTTGGGGGTCGTTGTGTTAACATGATAAGGATAGTATCCCATATTTTCTTCTCCGCCTATTGGCCGTGTATACATTGCATTAACGTTTAAAAGAGCATTTGGGAATGCTATTGGAAAGGTTACTAATGCAGACCCATCAGCAAGTTTAACTTTTCCCCATTGCATAATCAAACCACTAGGTAATTTCTGATAACCATTTGTAGATAATAAAGAATCACTAAATCCACTGCCAGAAAAACTAGTCCCAGAATTAAGACAAGGATAAAAAACAAACTGAGTAAGTGCAGCACCTTTATAATAGGTTCCTGCTTTTACAAGTGAAATACTACCCAAATCTCTTTGAGGCCAATCTCCTGCAGTAATAGACATAAGATCTACCCAAGAAATATTATTTGAAGAAACAGAAAATGTAGAAGTACCATATTGAATAGTGGTAGAATACTTTACCCATCCATCAGTTGCTGCTTGATAAGACACATCGTTATTTTTACTTATTCCATTAAAATAGTCCGGCATACAAGAAGAAACAATAGTAGTTCCGCCTGTGCCCCCTTCAATTTCACTAGCACTATGCCCCATAACACTCGGAGAAGCACCAGAATTATAAGCAAAACTCAATCCAATAAAACTCAATAAAATAAAAAACCCAACGATTAAAGACCAAGCTCTCCAGCTTAAATCAACCTTAACACTTCTTTTCATAAATAATTAACAAAAAGGAACTATTTAAATTTATTCTCCAAAGATTTCACGACTAGTCAATTTTCTAATTGGCTTTTCTCCACCGGAACTTATAACTCTTCTCTGACCACCAACGCAACTTTTGCAAACCATAGCTCCAGAAGAATCCCGAGTTAAATTTGATTTCTCTACAATCTTAGAACACTTAGGGCAATAAGTTACACAATGAGTACATTTTTCTTTTCCAGTCAAAGTGCTAGTCCGCATGCAATTCTTACAAAATAATTTTTTACAATCATCACATTCTCTTGCACAACTCTTACAAATTAATTTTCCACAACCATTACATATTCCGGCCATGCATAATCTGCAAAATCTCTTTCCACACTCAGAACAAAGATGTAAACATGAACGACAACATATATGACCTCCATGACAAACATTAATTTGTTCAAGTAGAGTACTACAAGAATCACAACTAAAATTAGTAATCTCCTGAGTAAGAGGATTCAACACGACTTCTAAATCTTTTTTGAATCCTGCCTCATCTAAACTCAAAAATATTTTAAAAACCGGATAGTAAATAATAGTAGTATTGATTAGCTTATTTTCTACATCTAAAGAAAATTTCATCTTCTCATTATCTATAATAGCTTTTTTATCATTCAATATCTTTTGAAATTCCCTCTCGCAAAAATTATTTTCAAAAAGTTCATTGAGCTTCTTTAGTTTCTCCACCTCTCCGGATAAATTAGCCTCTTTAATTCTTTCAACCAAACGAGACTTGTTTAAATTAAATTCTCCTAAAATACTAGAATAATGCTCTTCTATTCTAATCACTTCTTTACTTAACTCATCATCCAATTCGAGAGAAATTTCATTAACTTTTGAATCAATCAACTCATGCAAAGTATGT
>CAZCGJ010000021.1:0-12952 GCA_964498295.1 Candidatus Woesearchaeota archaeon
TGCGATTATATGTGACAAGGGCGTCTCGTATACGTCGCTTTCGTATCCGTTTCCATATTTTAATTTGTCCATATTCTATACACCTCCTTTCAGAATGTAAAACGTTCTTGTCTTTATATAGAAATGAGAGTTTGGAAATATATTTCTTGCGGCAAGTTTACTTATATAGTGTTTAACTCAAGAATAGTTAGGACAACTTTAAAGTGAAATGTTTAATTTTAAAGTGGTCAGAAATACTCCAATTCTAATCGGAGTTATCGAGCGATTTATAAAGAAGTTATTTATAGATAAATTATGGTAGAAACGGAAAAAGTTATTTCGCTTGATTTGAATGATTCTAGAATGAAGTATATTTCTGAGATATTTGGGAGCGAGAGTTGTAAGAAGATTTTGAATTTACTTGCAGAAAGAGAGTTGACTGAAACTGAAATTGCTAAGGAACTAAAGATGCCCTTGAATAGTGTGGATTACAATGTAAAAAAGCTTGTACAGGCTGGTTTAATTGAGTCTGGAAGCCACTGGTGGTCTGTTAAAGGAAAGAAAATGCCTTCATATAGAGTTTCAGATAAGAAGATTGTTATTTCGCCTAAACGAATATCTTCTAGTGTTCTGTTAATACCTGCTTTGTTATTTGGTGGTTTAATTTCTTTAACTATTAAGAAAGTTGTTGAACTAAATTCTTATGTTCCCGAAATTAACTTATTTGCAGCTAAATCTATTGTGGATGAAAGTGCTTCATACGCAAGTGTTGCGACTGCAGGTCTTAGTGAAAGTGTTGGTGGGATAGCTAGGGGTGAAATAGTTAATGATGTTCCGGCAGTGATGTCTCAGCAAGTTGTAGAAAAAACAAGTTTTATTGGTTCTATTGCTGGTTGGGAATGGTTCTTGATAGGGATTTGGTCTGGAATTTTCATTTTTTTTCTATTAAACTATTTTTTTGAAAGGAGGCGCAAATAATGAAAAATAATATGGATAAATCTGTAAAGATTACCTTAATTGTAGCTGTAACTGTTTTGCTTGCAATTGGAATTGTTGGCTTTGGTTTTTACAAAGTTGCTAATCCAGTTAATGGACAAGTTATTAGTGTTGATGGTACTTCAACTATAAAGGTTACTCCTGATGTAGTTACCATTCATTTCAATGCTGAAACAAATGGTAGCAATGCAAAAATTGCAAAGGATGCAAATGCTGTTATTATGGATGAACTTATAACTTCTTTACTCAAACTAGGATTTGACAGAGAAGATATTAAAACAGAAGCTATGAATATCTATCCGTGGACTGAATGGGTAAACGGCAAGACTATTGATAAAGGATACAAGGTTTCTCACCAAGTAACTGTTTTGTTAAATACTTCAGATGCTTCTTTGGTTGGCGATGTAATTGATGCTGGTGTTGATGCTGGTGCATTATTGAGTTATATCAATTTTGAATTGAGTGATGCAAAACAAAGTGAGTACAAAGCTTTAGCTTTGAAACAAGCTGGAGAAGATGCTAGAGTAAAAGCAATTGCAATTGCTGAAGGACTTGGATTGAAAGTTGGTAAAAAACCAGTTTCAGTTACAACATCTGATTATCAGTATACTCCTTGGAATGCATATAGTTATGCTGGTGGAGTTGCTAGAGATATGATGGTTTCCGAAGCTAAATTAGCTGTAAGTAACATTGTTCCTGGCGATCAAACTGTTTCAGGATATATACAAGTTTCCTACGAAATTTATTAATTAAGCTCGTTAATTTTTTTGAGCTTTTTTCTTTTTTAATTAGGTTTAAAATCTCTTTCTACGTTGTATTTTTATGAAAGTAGAAAACCAAGAAAGAGTTTGGAATGAGATTGCGGGAAAGTGGAATGAATTTAGAGAAGTTCCTAGCCCTGCAGTAGTCGGATTTCTTAAGGATAAGCATGGTAAGATTTTAGATTTGGGTTGTGGTAGTGGGAGAAATTTTAGTGCAATGAACAAAGATGTAGAGCTTTATGCAGTTGATTTTTCTGAACAGATGTTAGTTCATGCGAAGAACAAGGCAGAAGATTTTAGGTTGAAGGCAGATATAGTTCATTCGTATTCGGGTAAACTTCCCTTTAAGGATAATTTTTTTGATTCAATAATTTGCGTTGCTGTTTTACATTGTGTTCCTTCGAAAGAAGAAAGAGTTAATACTATCAAAGAAATTTATAGGACTCTAAAAAAAGGTTCAACGGCATTAATTTCTGTTTGGGGAAAAAATTCTCCACGGTTGAAAAATAAGCCTAAAGAGTGTTTTGTTAGTTGGACGGTTAAAAGTGAAAAATTTTCAAGAAAGAAAGAGCAAGAGATTAAGCAGGAGAGGTATACTTATATTTATGATCTGGAAGAATTAAAAGAAGAAGTTTTAGCTGCAGGTTTTGAAATTGAAAGTATTTGGGAAGAAAGAAACGTTAATGTTATTTGTAAAAAATTATAATAAAGTCAAAGCAACGGGGATGTTTGCGATTCTCGCTATTGCTTCTTCATCTATGAGTCCTGTTTTTAGTGCAATTTCACAAGTTTTTTCTCCAACTAAATTGAAACTTGCGTCTTCACGTACCATCTCTACCATTAATTCTTCAACTTCTTCATCTGATTTTTCTTCGCCTTGAAAAAATGTTGTTGAAAGATCCAATTGTCTGATGTTGTCTGCATCTAAGAATTTTTGTCCATATAGTTCTTTATCGCAAATTGCGACTACATATCGCGTTGCACTATGGATTTTTACTAAGAGAGTCATATTGTAGAGAATTTATGTTTGTTTTTAAGGATATGGTTATTGTCCTTTTTTTCTGATTTGTATAAAATTAGTAAGATTTTCTTTTTTGTAGTTTATGCATTCTCCTGTGATTGCATTTACTTTTATTCTGAATATATCGATTGTTGCGGTTGTGCAAGTTAAGTCCCAGGTCTCTTCTCTCAAAACGCCCATTATTTTTGTTATGACTGAACTATCTTTGTTTTCTAGTTGTAGTTTCTCAACAATTTTCCATAGATCTTCAGTATCTATTTTTAGATTTTCTAATTCTAATTTTTTTGATGCAACATTTGCTTCTTGGTTTTGAACTTTTATTTCATCAAAAGGATACTCAGAGTAAGCTATTTTTTTAGTGCTGGGTGTGTAGAAATCAAATTGAATTTTATCGCCTTCTTTTTCATTATTTGAAAGAATACAGAATAGAGCGTATAAGAAAGAATCTTTGTTATCCTTCATGAATTTTTCATAACCGGGTTTATGCTTCAATCTTTCTAATAAAGGTGTTGAATTTGTCATAAAATTAGATTAGAAATAAGGGTATTTAAGGATTTATAGTGGAGCGTTCTTTATATTATATGTTATTATATAGTAGTGACAAATGCTAAGGTTTTTAAAGATGAGTTACTTTTGCTTTTTATGTTAAAAATCATACCTGAATTGAATTTAGAGCGAATTTTGGGCGATTGTAGCACTGCTTCTCCCGAATTTACTGAGTTCATTAAACCTCGAGTATCTTTCTCTACAAGGCATCCGGTCGGTTCTCTTTTACCTGAAGGCAGTTTTAGAACTCCTTCCGATATTCAAGGGGGAGAGCCAGTCATTGCTTCTGGGACTTTTCATGGGGGAGAAAAATCCGCTCCTGGAACTTGGCATGATGGTTCTTTTGTTGGAGATAGAATTCCTGTTGTTCAAAATTCGAGCGTTCAATTTAGAAATGCTGTAAAGGATGATCATAGAAGAGTTTTGATTTTCCCAGATACTAATATTTATATCTCTCATCCTAATTTTTTGGGAGCTTTAGGTTCTCAGTGCAAGACTAAGAATAGGAAAAGAGCAGTAAAGGTCGGGAATAATATTATGACTTCTCCAAGATATGACTTGGATCAACTTACAATAGTTGGAGAAGAGCTACAATCTGGCGGTTTAACACGTTATAATAATGCATTGCCTCGCGACTTGGAAAGTGGCGTAAACTCTGTTTTGTCTAGGTGTGTTTTGCCTGGCGTAATCAACGATGAAGTTAGAAAGTTCTATGATATTGCTTCTAAAGAATTTTTAGGTCTTGTCAATGACTTGTCTAATTATTATGCCTCTAAAGGGCCTGGCGCTAGAGTAGGGCCTGTTGTAGATGCTTATATGTCTGAATGTGGCATGAAATTTGCAAACTCTAACAGTAGAAACACTTATTGTGCAATGCTTAACAAACTTTTGAATAATCAAAATGCTGGAAATGCAACTAACTATGTTGCTGATAAAATATTGGCTTTAACAAATTTTGGAGTTAATTTTTTCTCAGGTAACGATAAATCTATTTTACTTTCTGCAGATGCTGATTTGGGTGCTGTTGAACATATTGTTTACAATAACGTTCTTCCTGCATATATTGCTCAAAATATGGCTGAGACTGTAAATGCAGAAGCTCCTCTGAAAGCATTAGGTGTTGATTGGGCTAATGATTCAGAAGTTAAATCTAAAGTAAGGCAACTAATTAACTCTGGTCTTAATTCTCTGGATAATGGAAGTTACCGTTCTCAGACTAATTTAATTTATGACTGTAGAAATGGAAATGTAGTTTCTAGTTTTGTGCATCCAGCTATTAGATCTTTTGTTGAGGATCAATCCGTTAGATATGCAAAAAGCTATGTGGTTGGTAAATCAATGAGAGATAGGATGAGTCCTGCAAGAGTAATTAAGGAAATGGAAGCTAATGCGGATAGAAATTTTAGTCAGTCTTACAACTAATATTAAACTCTTACGTTGATTAGGTTTCCAGATTCGTATTTTTTTATTCCTTTTTTGAAAACTATTATTGCAAGTGAGAAAATTGTTGCGGCACATATCATCATGTAGATCATTTGCGTCCAATCAAATTCTCTTATAAGTTCTACAGGTATACCTGTTATGAATCCTGCTGGGATTAAAGTCAAAAGTATGAATTTTGTATAACCTGCAAATGCGGAGAAAGGATAACTTGCAATAGAAAGAACTCCCATTAATCCCTGACTAGATGCTTCTACTGCACTTCCAATATAGAATGAAAGAGAACCTAAAATTATTGCAAATCCTAATATGATTATACAAGAGTTCAATGAAAGGAAGAAGAATAATGGTAGTTTTACAAGTGGGACTGTTATTATTGCAAGGATTAATCCGAAAAGTGCGTCTCCAAATGCATCAAATTTTGATTTACTTATCAGTATATGTGTTAATTCTTCTTTTGGTAAAGTCAAATAGAAATCTAGTTGTCCTTCTCTTATTACTTCTGCTAAGAATCTAAAGTTACCGAAGAAAATTCCAACTATCCCCCAGGAGAATGTTATTGTTGCCATCATAATCATCATTTCTTTAATTCCCCATTCATTAAGCACGGGGAATTTTGCAAAAAATATCATCCAGAATATGAGCCATATAACATCGTTTAAGATCATAAATGTGGACTGCGTTATGAAATTCGCTCTGTATTCCATTGCGCTTTGCAAATTTATCTTGAAATATTCCCAAATAAATTTAAAAAATTTAGCCACCATTTATTGTTACTCTCCCGATTCCTTTTCTGTAGATTATTATTGCGATGACTACAAAGACAAGTATGTATGCTATCTGTGCCCCTACTACTTCTAGGAATCTTGCCATGTTAAAATTTACAAATAATTTTGCTGGTTGATATACTGCAAAGCTAAATGGCAACACCGTAGATATTTTTTCAAGCCAATCAGGGAATATTTCTAATGGGACTAACATACCTCCAATTGTGAAAAGTATTTTGTCATATATCCATCTAAGAGATGTCGTGTCTTCAAACCAGAAGGCTACTAAGGCTATACAAAGCAACATAAAGAAGTCTAGAGTTAATGCAAGAATTACAGAGATTAAGATTAATGGTATGCTTATCAAACTTATTTTTATTCCTCCGACTAACAAATACACTAATATTGCTCCAATTACAAAAGTTATTACACAGCTTATTAACTTATAAGAAATTGACTTTGCAAAATAATATCCTATATAGCTATAGGGTTTATTTAGTTGATATGCAACACTTCCGCTTTGAATATCCGCGTTTACTTCTCTTATAACTGTTGATCCAGAAGTTACAATTGATTCAGTCATAAGCATATACCAAATTATCATTGCAAGTGTAAACCCGTCAATTATTTCTTTGCCAGCATATGCTGCTTTCCAAATATTTACAAATATAAAAAGAATAATAAGAATAAAGAATGACTTCAGAAAAAACTCACTCGAGTAAGCCAGATTATTCATTAAGTTTATTTTGCCTATTTCAAAATACTTTTTCATTTTTCACCATAGATTTTAGTTATAACCTCTTCTATTGGTGTTCCGGCTATGTTTATATCTACGATATCATATTTTTTTATTAGAGAATCAATAAATTTTTGTATAGATATTTTTTCAGTTTTTATTTCAAAATCTGCGGAGTATTTGTTGCTAGAGATTGTTCTTATTCCTGGCATTTCTAATCCTTTAAACTCACTTGAAAATTTTACAGATACAATTTTATTACTTAGATAATCTTTCTGTAATTTTTCTATGCTTCCATCATAGACTACCTTACCGTGATTTATGATGATTATTCTTTCACATAGGTGTTCTATATCTTGCGTATCGTGCGAAGTTAATAAGATAGTAACTTTTTCTTTTTTGTTTAAATCAAGAATTAATTCTCTTATTTTCTGTTTTGCAACTATATCTAATCCTATTGTTGGTTCGTCTAAAAATAAAATTTCTGGTTTGTGCAACATAGAAGCTACTATTTCACATCTCATTCTTTGTCCTAATGAAAGTTTTCTTACTGGTGTATTAAGAATATCTTCTACTTCAAACATTTTTACAAGATAGTCTAATCGTTGTTTGTATTCTTTATCGTCTAATTCATAGATTTTACTAAATAAGTTGAAAGTATCTATAGCTGGAAGATGGTACCAAAGTTGAGGTTTCTGTCCGAATACACATCCTATTTTGAATGCGAGTTTTTTTCTATCTTTTTGAGGATTCATTCCAAGTACTTTTATATTTCCAGAATCTGGGAATAATATTCCTGCAAGTATCTTTATTGTTGTCGATTTTCCCGCACCGTTTGGGCCAATGAAACCTACAATTTCTCCTTTTTTCAAATTAAAAGACACATTGTTTACTGCTGTCAGTTCTTTATATTCTGATTTAAACAATGATTTGAAGCTTCCAGCTAGACCTGCTTCTTTCTGTTTTGTTTTAAATTTCTTTACAAGATTTTTTAGTTCGATTGCATTTTCCATATTTGATTCTCCAAAATTTTTTTCCATTTTATGATATCCTCTTTTTCATCTATCATTTTATCTGGAAGATCTTCTATATTAAACCATCTGTACTCATCAGATTCTGGATTTATAGTTACTTTTTCGTTTTCACTAATTGATGTTCCATAGACAAAATGGAAACTGTGGAATTTTTCTCCCCATCTTGGATGTTCTAATGTAGCAATATGTTTTGTTTTTTCTTTTTTTATTTCTAATCCTGTTTCTTCCCATGTTTCTCTTATAGCTCCGTCTATAGAAAATTCTCGGAATTCCAGCATTCCTTCTGGATTGCCCCAGTCAAAACCATATTTTTTTCTCTTTGCTTCGTTTCTTTTTAATAGAAGTATTTTTGAAAAATCTTCGTTAAAAACTAACATTAGAACTCCTGCACTGAACTTAATATCTGTGTTCTCAATCATCTTAGGCCTCCAAGGTATTTATGCCTGAATAACTCGTAGAACATTTCTTTTTTGGTTTTTCCATCGGCTTTACAAACTACTTCAGCTCTTATTCCTCTATATTCAAATCCAAATTTTTCAAGTAGTTTTCCAGACGAAGGGTTTCCTTCAAATACTCCTGCTTCTAGTTTTTCTAACTTTAGTTCTTCGAATGAAAATTTTAGAATTGCTTCAAGAGCTTCACTCCCATATCCTTTTCCGTGAAAGTTTCTTCCTAACCAGTAGCCTACTTCAGCTTTTCTTTCTTTCAAATTAACATGGTGAATTCCTATTCCTCCTATTAAGGGCCCTTCTTTAAGTTGTATTGCAAAACCGTAGTCTTCTATAGGTTCTTTTCTTGCTTTTTCTTTTGAATGGTTTATCCACCAATTTGCGTCTTTTTCAGTATAGGGGTGAGGTACTACAAGTAGCCATTTTGTAACTTCAAGATCATTAATATTTTCAATTAAGTCTTTTTTGTCAGAATCTTCCCAAGAGCGCAGAATTAAACGGTTAGTTATCATAGGAATGTTAAGTTTCTTAGAATTTATAGAAAAATAACAATGTACTTATTTACATTGCATTAGTATTATTAGCTAAGCTAGGCATTCCTTCTACGAAATAACACTTTGCTTTTAATACCATAATATTTATCAGAATTGTATATTTATAAATTTTACTTATTTTGAAATTTTATGTTTATTGAAGGATTATTTTGTTGTTTAGAATATTAATTATTGTCAAAAATATCTACCATTCCCAGAGTACTGTTTAGTAAACTGCTAATCCAACTTTTGTATTCTCTAAAACGAGTAGTTTCAATTGGAGGTCCGATTGCAAGATTTCTTTTATTTTTATCCGATCTATCTGCTACTATTTCTACAATTACGCCTCTATCTTCATCAAATACTTGTCCAGTTAAACTATTTTTACTTGGCTCAAATCTTAAACAGTATTTTTTAATCATTTCTTGATATTTATCGTTTACATTTTGTAATTTTGCCATGTTTGGTAAAGTTACATAAGATCTAGCGATGTAAATTCTTTCTTCTCTTTCTATAGTGTATCCAAATAAGCATTTTTGATCATCTTTGTCAGATGTACTGAAATTAGAATTATCTTTTCCGCTTTCTTTTAGTTCTTTCCAAGCTGTTTTAATTGCTATTTCAGAAAGCATTCTTTTTACTGAGTCATCCAATCCTTTCTTCATTTTATTCTTTAGCTTCAACTATTTCTCCAGTTCTCAAATCAATTCTTGTTGTACCTAGATTTATTCTGCTTACTGGTTTTCCATAGTAAGGAGTTTCTTCTGGCAAGTCTCTTGTGCATGCACCTGAATGGTAATGAGGTTCTCTTCCAAAAAATAAATTGAATTCATCTATGGATCTGTTCATTTTCTTTCTTTAATTTCGCTCGTAATCTCTTTTAAGAAGTCTGCTAGTTTGATTCCGAATTCTGGTTTGTCTTTTCCTCTTCTCTTTAATGCAATTGTGTTCTTTTCTTCTTCTTTGTCTCCGATTGTTATTACATATGGTACTTTCATTAAAGCTGCATTTCTTACTTTGTCTTGTACTGTTGTCGAGGAGAAATCTGCTTCTGCTCTGATTCCTGTTTCTTTTAATTCCTCTAAGACTTTTTGAGCTGCTTTTTCATTTCTGTCTGTGAAACTTAAAACTCTGACCTGGATAGGTGATAACCATGTTGGGAGATTTCCGTTTGTATGTTCTAATAAAACTCCTATAAAACGTTCTAATGAGCCATAGATAACTCTGTGTAACATAATAGGAGTATGGTCTTTTCCGTCTGAACCTTTGTAAGTTACTTCAAATCTTTGCGGTAAATTAAAGTCTAATTGAATTGTTGAGCATTGCCATTCCCTTTCTAAAGAATCTTTGATTAAAACGTCTAGTGATGGGCCGTAGAATTTTGCCTCTCCTGGTTGTTTTATATATTTTATTTTTAATTTGTCCAAAACATTTTCAAATGTTTTTTCTGCTTTTGCCCAAAGTTCATCTGTTCCTAAATATTTATCTTTCTTTTCCTCACTTCGTGTGCTTAATGAAAATTTGTAATTTTTGAAACCGAATTTACCAAGCATTTTTTCTATTAAATGTATAACTCCTTCAATTTCATCTTCTAGTTGGTCTGAGGTACAGAATATATGTGCATCGTCTTGTGTGAATTGGATTACTCTAAATAGTCCGGCTAAAACACCTGATAACTCTAATCTATGGACTTTTCCAAGTTCTCCTGCTCTCAGTGGGAGGTCTTTGTATGATTTTTGGCTACTTCTATAAACTAGCATTCCGCCAGGGCAATTCATTGGTTTAACGGAACATTCTTTCCCTTCATATTGTGTTGTGAACATATTATCTTTGTATAGTTTCCAATGTCCAGAAATTTCCCACAGTTTTCTATCCATAATTTGAGGAGTTGAAATTTCAGTATATCCTGCTTTTCTGTGTTCGTCTCTCCAGAAACTAACAAGTTCATTATAAATTATCAAACCATTATTATGCCAGAATACCATTCCCGGGGCAACTTCTGAAAATGAGAATAAATCTAAATTTTTACCGATAATTCGGTGGTCATTTTCTTTAAGCTTGGAAGTGTCTAATTTTGATTTAGATATTTGGGCTAAAAGTTTTTGAGGGTCATAAACTTCTTCTTTTTTTGTAATCGTTGTTTTGACTTCTATAACTTCTTCATTTCCAATCTTTCTAGAAAGTTCTGATAGGGGATGTCCTTTACATTTCAATTCAAATTCTTTGTAATAACCGAATGGTGCTCTAAATGTTTCAATTCCTTTCGCTTTAAGTTCTTTTTCAGCGTCAATTAAAAGTTGTTTTGCGAAATCTGGTGCAGAAAGTGAAGATGATAAATGTGCATACGGATAAAGAACGATTCTTTCGACTTTTCCTATTTTTTCTTTCAAGTCTAAAATGTTTTTAATATAATCTGCTAGAATTGTTTTGTTGTCTTCATCTGCTTTTTCAACAGCAGTCATAATTACTAAAGGTTCTTTTACTTCGACAGCTTTATTTTCTTCTGCTGGAAGTTCCATACCTTTGATTGCTGGTTTCACTGGTTTAAATTTGATGTAATCACAGTGTAAGCTTAATATTTTCATAAATTAGCTAAAAAAAGGTTATTTATAAAGATTTATACGTTAAACTCATGTCCTGCATCTTATTCAAAACCCTGAGTTGTTCTCTGCGGAACAAAAAATAAAAAAATAAATTTGTTTGATTAGTCAGCTTCTACTTTAACAGGAGATTCTGCCTTTACTGGAACATTACTTGTTGTATATGTTTGACCAAATTGAGTGTATCCAAATACATTGTATTGTCCGCCAGTTTTGTTTAGATCGAATTTTTCGTCTCTATTTATGATTCCAGATTCTCTACCTGCAAAATAGGCTAAATTTATTCCGTCTTCTTTACTGCATTTATACCCTAAATAGGTAGTATTCTCCATTTTGAAAGGTGTTTTTTTAGCGCTATTTACGCTAGCATATCCAGCAAGAGCTAATAATCCTACTAAACCTAATGTTTTGATTGTGTTGTTCATTTTTATTTTATCCTCCTTTCATCACTTCTTGTTTTATTGTGATTATAATGTATTATTTTTCTTCTGGGTTTTTGTTATTTTAATAAAAAATAAAAAAATAAAATTTTTAATTAGTTAGATGTAACTTCTTGGATATTAGTTGCTACATTTTCTCCAAGAAAAGTTGTATATCCTGAGATGTTATATTTTCCTTGTAGATGAGGTCCTTTAACGTCATATCTTTTCGATTGGTCGAATTTTTGATCTTCGTTTCGAACAACATATCTATTTGGCATGTTTTCTCCAGGATATATTCCATCAGAACGATAGAATGCGCATGAAGCTGTTCCGTCTGCAGTATTATACATATTTCCACCATAGTCGGCGTTTCTTAGTTCGAATGGTTCTTTTTTAGAACATACTATTCCTGCAGCAGCTAACAATCCTACTGCTCCTATTGTTTTTAATAATTTGCTTGTTTTCATTTTTGTTTTGTCCTCCTTTCATCACTTCTTGTTTTATTGTGATTATAATGTATCATCTTTCTTCTGGGTTTTTGTTAACCCATGAAAGGGCTTGTAGAGCGGCTAAAAATAGATGCCCTATTCGCCCCTTCTGGGAAAAAAGAGGTGATAAATATGCTAGTAATAACTACTATTTAAATGTTTCGTTTTGTTGTAACTATTCAGTGACATTAAAAACATTTTTAAAGGGGAGACACCTTTGTTTAGTATGGTATCTAGGCAATCTAGAGAGAGGATGAGGGAATATGTTGTAGGAAGATTAGAGGGTTCTGGCATTCACGTCGCAAAAGACGTTTCACATGATTGTTTACAGCTTCAAACTAATGGAGAGCGTTCGGCTTATCTTTATTTACATACAAGTCCGGATGGGGCAGAAGAGTATAATCATGCATTACATAGTCTTGTTCATCAAGGAGATTTTGTTTCAAATATCTTTTATAAGGATGGAAAAAACTTTTTTGTTTTAATTGATGAACATAAGAAACCTGTATTAGCTAAGACAACTCTAAAAAATTATTCTCTTCAACAAATCTCTGAAATGATTCATCTTCGTGAAAAAGAAAGAGAAACTCTTCGATTGCAAGGTTCAAAAAGACTTGTTTATTATCAACCAGATAATACTTCTGAAGGAGGAAGATTACACGAGGGTCTTGTTAGTTTTACATTTGGTCCTGTGCAGGCCTCCTATTCTCATGTAGACATTAGTGCTAAAGGGTATGATTTAATTATGGCTAATGATGGAAAAGTTCTTGAAACACTGATGATATCTGGAAATAGGGCTGTTTTAGAAGGAGATTTGAAATTGCTCTTTTCTAGGAAAAGCCCTCATTTGCCTATTTTAGGAGGTTCTTCTATCGCAAGTAATTCTTCTTCTGCGATGGGTCTTTCTCCGACGAGTGCATCTGGTATTTTTAATGAGTCAGTTCGGTATTTTTTAAATCAAACAGGCACTACTTTAGAAGACTGGGGCGGAAGAGTCGAAGATATCGGTAGTTATCTTCTTCCTAAGTAAAATTAATTTTTATTTTTCTCCTCGGCAAGTGATAAAATCTATATTCTGCAAAACAGAATTGTTTTTAAAGAGAAGGTTTCTATATTTTTCAATGGTTTGAAGGTGACGTTTAAGATAGCGAGATTTTATCTTGTGATTTTAAATGTTTAA
>CAZCGJ010000022.1:0-12546 GCA_964498295.1 Candidatus Woesearchaeota archaeon
TTTCTTTCAATGAATATCATCTCAAACTTAGGAACTTCTATTCTTTCAACATCTGCAATTCTTTTGTTAATCTTAGAAAAGTTTTCATAGTCTCTGCTTGCCAAAATAGTAATTGCAATACCTTCACTTCCTGCTCTTGCAGTTCTTCCAATTCTATGGACATAGTTTTCAGCATCTGCCGGGACATCATAATTATATACATGTGAAACTCCTTTGATGTCTAACCCTCTAGCTGCAACATCTGTACAAACTAAAACATGTGCTTTTCCAACATGGAACTCTTCTAAAGTCTTGCTTCTCTTATTCTGAGAAAGGCCCCCGTGAATGGGCGAAGCATCAATTCCTTGCTTTTCAAGATTATGAGCTATAGAATCTACCATGTGTTTAGTATTACAGAAAACCATTACCAAACCAGATTTCTCATTTTTAAGCAAGTGAACTAATACTGAAAATTTCTCATTATCTCCTACATCATAATAAACCTGTCTTAACATTCTTGGATCAACCATGTTCTTTGCAGAAACAAGTTTTGCATTTCGAGTGTATCTTTTAGCGATTTCAATAATCGGACCAGCAACAGTAGCAGAAAATAATAATGTTTGTCTTTCCTTATTACATGTTTTAACAATTTTATCAATATCTCTAATGAAACCCATATCTAACATTCTATCTGCCTCATCCAAAATAAGCATTTTAATTCCTGCAAGATAAATTGTTTTTCTTTCCAAATGATCTAAAATTCTTCCTGGTGTTCCAACGACAACATCTGCATATCTCAATCTTTTTATTTGAGGTTCTATACTAACCCCTCCATAAACTGAAACAATTTCTAATTTTTTAAATTCTGAGAATTGTTCTATACTTAGTGTTACTTGCTCTGCAAGCTCTCTTGTCGGTACCAAAACTAAAGCTTGTAGTTTGCCTTCTCTAGAACAATTATTAACAATTCCTGCAGCAAAAGCTAGTGTTTTTCCAGAGCCCGTTGCGGATTCTCCAATTACATCTGCTCCTGAAATAACAATCGGAATACTTTTTTCTTGAATTTCACTTGGTTCATCGAATTTAGCTTTCTCAATAGCCCGAAGTAATTCGCCTTCTATTCCAAGTTGTTTAAATTTTTCAATTCCCATTTTATAAATCTCCGAAGGAGTTTGTAAGGTAATGAGCTAACGAATTACCGATAACTGGTTTTTTCGATTGAGCCAATAGCTCAAAATAATTCGAAAAACGCCATATCTTTTCGTTGTTAATTCTATTTTCCATTTTACTAGAAAAAGCACATTTTGCTTAATAAAAAGAATAAATGTCCGTTTATAAACCTGATGAATTAACAAGGTTTTTAAAAAGAACCTCCTTCACCTAGTTATGGTCTCCAAAAGAACAAAAACTCTTCTAATTGATTTAAATGTTGTCAATGGAGGTATTGTGTCCAGGTTTCTTAACAAAAAAACCAAAGAGACAGAATATAATCCTGAAGATATTGAATTACTAAGGAAGCTTTTCAGCAACGAAAAAACAAGAATTCTTCATACTCTCAAAACAAAAAAACCTAGTTCAATCTATGACTTAGCAAAAATTCTAAAAAGAGATTTCAAGTCTGTTTATTCTGACTTAAAATTTTTGGAAAGGTTTGGTTTTATTGAGTTTTATTCTGAGAAAAAAGGAAATAGAGAGTCCTTAAAGCCCGTTTTGAAAATTGATTCTTTAAAATTAGAACTAAGTATCTGATTGTGTTTCGGTACACAATTCCAAAAGTACTTTCAGTTCATTATCTAATGGTTCTATTTCTCCTTGAAGTTTAGCACCTTGTCCGCCCGCACATAAACCTGCGTTCAATCTATAGAATGCTTCAGGTTTTTCATCTGAATCAGATTGCCAGTAGGTTTCAATGGTATAAGCTACAATAGTAGGGTCAGCGTCAGTTAAGCTGCTCATTACTTTGGATAATGTTTCATTCAAATATTCGCAAGCCCTTTTATTCATATTAACGCATTTTTTATCTTCATAGCACCCTATCATCAACTCCATAACATTTGTTTTATATGGTTCAGAGAAAACGCAATCAGTAGTATATGCCATAATGCTTGACATTAAACTTTTTGTAGCAGGACTATCCACACTAACCAGAGGTTTATTAGCTGAAATTATCAAGAAGACCATCAGTGCAAAAATTACTAAAACAACAATTAAAATAAATCCTACCATTTCTTGTTGCGCAAGTTTACCTCTCATAAAAAATCAACGAATCTTATTATTATAAATGTTTAGAAAATCAGTTTATATTCTCAGTTAATGCAGCGCCATGTGTAACGCCATTTAACTTATCAAAGAAATCCATTACAAGTCCTGCTGGAACACCAACAGTAACTCTTACATCTCCATTTGAAAGCCATTCTTCCTCTTGTTTGAATTCAGAAACAACACCATAAGCCTTTCCTGCATATTGTGCTGGGATAGTTACTCTTATTTTTTTAACTTCAATCTTTAAGGGTAAAACATTTTGTAGTTGTGCAATAATTCCGGTAATTTGTTTATCCATAGCTTCATTCTTAACATTAACATTTGCTTCTTTCAAAGAAGACATAATTCTATCAGGAGTATATGGGACACCTTGAGGCGAAACCGCATTTTTAGATAAAAAGTCTACAACTTGTTTATACTTTCCTTCTTGCATTTTTTTCAAATATTCTACAGGTAAAACAATTTCTCCATGTGTTAAAATTCTTGTACAAACTTCTTCAAAATTAGAACTTCCGAAATCGGCTTCCAATTCCGCAGTGGATGCTTGATCTCCTGATTTTAAATTATGAAAAACTGCATTGGTCAAAACTGCTGAAGAAATATTACTGCTCTTTCCATCTCTGATCTTTAAAGCTTCATCCAAATCAACTAGAATTTCGTACTTCTTTCCCTTTTTTGTAACTCTTGCTTCTGTTTGCATTCTAATAACAAATAGTTTTAGTTTATAATCTTTATGCTACTTTAGAAATCGCTGCCTTTTAGCTTCTCAATTCTCTTTTCTTTCTTAATCATTCCAATATCAAATCTAGCCTTATCAAAATTTTCTGCCTGTAATTCTTTAAATATTTTCAAAGCAAGTTTTATTCCATCTTCACAGGTCAAATCTTGTTTGTATTCTTGTCTTAACTTTTCTTTAATTTTTTCATCATTCTCGCCAATAGCATTTGCCTTATACTCTAAATAATTTCCAGAAACATCGGTTGCATAAAGTTTTGCAGAGCCGTTATATCCTGCAATTAAAAGTGCAACTCCAAAAGGTCTTGCCCCTCCATATTGCGTGAATTGTTGTTTAACATCTGCAATATCTTTAACAATAGATTCTGTATTTGCTTCTGAATCATAAGTAACTCTATGTTGTTGTGCCATAACTCTTGCTTTATCAATTAAAACTCTTGAATCGGAAACAATTCCTGCAGCGACTGCCATGATATGTTCATCTATTTCAGAAATCTTATTTGCAGAAGCCTCAACAACTAATTTATCTTTTTGTCTTCTATCAGAAACAATAATTACTCCGTCCTTGCAAACAAGCCCAATACTTGCGCTTCCAAGTCTAACTGTCTTTTCAGCATATTCTACTTGTAAAATATGCCCGTCTGGTGAAAAAGTTTGCGCAGCTCGGTCATATCCCATTACTTGATGTTGCATGTCTTCCATTTTAAGAATAGTATTCTCCTGTTAATAAGTTTTGCTATGGGCACTTTTTAAATCTTTGGCCACACTATTTACTTGCTCAGGCCTTTAATTGTTCCAGAAACTTTCTGAATCTTTATTTTTGCAAAAGCCAATGAAGCTCGAACATCTTCCAAACATTCTCTTAAACAGCTACCTATTAGTTTTCCATCCGAAGTTTCAACAAACATAAATGCTGATTTGGAAAATCCTAAAATTCCGATATAATCTAATATTACTTTCTCAATTTTGCCTTTGTCATCAGAATTCATGTAAAAATATCTTCTATTGTCCTTTGCCGTAGGCATTAATTTTAATTTTTTCATAATTGTTCTTAATGATTTAACTATAAAAATCTACTCTTTTTTAGTATCTTTCTCTTCTTTTTTACTAGCAAACTTATTCTTAAGTAAAAAATAAAAGAATGCGCAAACTAAAATAATTAGTGTTGCGTATAAGGGGAATAAGTTTCTTTCATATTGCTCATAAATTTCACCGAAAGTTTTATTTACATTCTCATTATTAGTTTTATTTTCATCAAAAGTTTCATTTTCATATTCTACAATTTTATACAGATTAATTAGTTCTTCAATACCTTTTATAGTAATGTTTGCATTATACTTTGTAACATTTTCAACTTTAATATAAAGATCATAGTATTCTATTGAAGACAAATTAATCTTTTTCTCCTCTCCAGATTGCATAACTAAATTAATTGGCTCACTCCTAAGAGTAACATTTATTGAATTATTCATAATTTTATTTAATTGCAAAGAATGATTTTGTCCTCTAGAAACGAAAGAAACTTTTTCCCCCGCTGAATATTTTTTATTATATCCTTGAGTTATCTGCGTTTCAGTAATCTTGGTTTGAGTACTTCCGCCTCCACCACCCCCTCCGCCACTAGAAGTTATTACTGGAGTATCGGCCGTTGTGAAACTTTCTTCAGTCAAATTGCAGTTTCCCGCTCTATCGCAATATGTTAGATTATAGGTGTAAGCAGTAGATGCGATTAGTCCAGTTATTGTTAAAGAATGGATTGAAGAAAAACTAGCGTTCTGATAATCTTGTAGTGTGATTGAATAATTGGTTTCCTCGCTTGTATTCCATGAAATTGTTACTTGGCTAGTTGTTACTGTTTGAGAATTTACTGTTATGTTCGGATAATTGATGTCATAAAAAATAGAATAATTTTCAGCTTCGTAATCTGAATTATTGGAATATGCTTCACAGCCCCAAACATAATTTGTCTGATTCACAAAAGTATAATTGAAAGTAGAGCTATTCGTGCTTCCTGTTAAATTTGTAAAAGAAGTATTTGCTAGGATTCCGTTTTCATATATAAAAAAAGTTAAATTCTTCAGTATCCTATCAGTGCTAGAGGCAGCCCTACAATTAAAGTAATTCTCATTTATTTTTGTGTGAGTATAATTTTGTGGAGAGATTAGTGTAATAAAAATTCCCCCTATAGATAATGTAAAATTATTTGCTGCAAAAGCCATATTTCCTTTTTCATCCGTAGCGAGACAGTTCCATTTATATGTTCCAGTTTGTATATTAGTAATATTAAAAGAGGAGGAATTAATAGTTCCAGATACATTCTGGCTTGAAACGTTTACCAATTCGTTCATCGAGTTCCAGATATGCAAAGTTATATTTTTCAATTGCCAGTCAGTTGCATTGCATACAAAGGTCTGATTATCAATTTGACTGATGGTATTATTAGCTGGAGAAGATAAATTAACTTCTGGATTTGTAGAGTCAATTTCCATAATTGCAGAATAAATATCTATTCTTGAAAAATTATTAGCTCCTTCAATTATCGTGTGTCCTTTCCTCCAAAGAATATCTTCTATTTCAGAAGGAGTTTTAGTATTTTCAGAAGATTTAAGGTACTGGTTTAAGATTGCTATTGCTCCTGAAACATGAGGTGTTGCCATTGATGTTCCAGAGTAAGTAACATATCCTCCCGAAAAACTTGTTGAATAGATAAGATATCCAGGAGCTAGGAGTTTGACCAAAGAATTACGATTATAGTCTATAGTTAAATCATCTTTTCTAATGCTTCCTATAGGTATTGCATTTTGAATACATGCCGGAGCAGATATTTGTGTGGAACTGCCATCATTACCTGCAGCTATAACTACTGATATATTTTTTATTACAGCGGAATTAATTGCAGAGGTATATAATGGCTGCGATGCATCGCAATAACTAGAGTATAGTCCGCCGCCCAGGCTCATGCTTATTACTGAAATGTTATACTCTTCAGATTTATTCACGCACCATTCAATTCCTTTAATTATATTAGAATCTGTAGTGGTGCCCTGTTCCTCTGCTGGAAAAACTTTAATAGCGAATATATTTGTTTGAGGCGCAATACCTTTTATATTTCCATTCGCCCCAACAATTCCTGCAACATGAGTTCCATGGCCATTATCGTCCATAGGGTCTGGATCACTATTATATATATCCCAGCCGCCAATAACTTTATTACATCCGCTCCAATTATAAGTTAAGTTAGTAGTTCCATTAATTATTTTATCTGCAAAAAACCCATAATCTCTAATGTTTTCATCAGTTGTTAGTCTTATATAAATAGTATCTCCTTCAACACTCGGACTCCAAAAATCTCTCTTAAAACCTGAATATGTTGCAATAAGAATATTATTTCCATTAAAAATATCTATGTAATCAAAATCTATTTCTGTACTTAAATTAACAAAGTGAACTGCAATTTGAGAGAAATTTGTATAATTTATCTTCCAAGTATATTGAAATGAGTTTGAATAATTATGGGTAGATTCTATTGGCGTACTTAAATCAATTTGATTTCCGCTTAAACTAAGATTAGTAATTGTACATCCGCCAAGGTCTGGATGGGAGTAATTGACTCCTGTATCTATTATGCAAACCGTTTGGCCTTTTCCAGTAAGATTTACATTATTAGTTTGAAGTGCCCAAGTATCATTTGTATGAGTTATATTTACAGTATCTCTTAAAAATAATTCTACTGGAGAATCGTAGTAAATCTTTTCCACATAAGGGTTATTCGATAACTTTTCAATCTCATCGTAACTTAATTTATCTGAAAAACCATTAAATGATGTAAATTCTTTTATTTTTTTTCGTTCTATCTTTTTATCAATTCCGCTGGAAGTATAAATATTTTCTTTTTTGTCTAAATAGTTATCATTCAATAAAATTATTACGTTAGTCTTGTCATTTTTTTCTATAGATGTATAAATCTTCTTGTCTACTTTGCTACTCGATGTTTTGGGATTAACAAATCCTATTCCAGTAATTAACACAATTAAAACAAAAAAAGTAAAAAAAAAGTAAAATTTCTTTTTCATTTTACTTAATTAATGCAGAGCATTTATTATTTACACAAGCACAGCTTCCTTGATTGCAATCAAGACTTCCTGGTTGACACATCATAGTGCATGCTACTCCTTTGCAAAGAGGAGCCTCTTGTTTTGTGACACAGCTTGTCGCATGGCAACATGAAGCAGGAACGCAGTCAGCATCTACAGAGCAATTTAGATTATTTTGAACAAGATTACATTCACCTCTAAAAAATTTCCATTCTTCACATTCAGTGCCATTTGAAAGGACACAAACGCCGTATTGGCCTCCAAACTCGTCTTCTCTAAGAGATATATTTCCTCCGTGGCTTATACAATATATCGAAGCAGGGTTTGCAATTTGAGTGTTATTTTCAGTAGGTATTTTTTTTACATTTTCTGAATAAACATAGCCTAATGCAATTGCTAAAATAGCAAGTACTAAAATGGCCGCAATCAAACTTCTTTTTTTCATATAAATCTTATATCCTCAACCTTTAAAAACTTCGCGTATGTATTAATAAAGATGGTGAAAATTTATGCCGTAGGCGGTTACTCGGAGGTAGGTAAGAATATGACTGCTGTCGAAGTTGATGAAGATGTTTTTATTTTTGACGAAGGTTTCTTTCTTCCAGCAATAGTTAAAATGCAGGAAAAAGAAAAAGACGAGTATTCGTATTCAGAATCACGATTGAGATCTATTGAAGCAATACCTGATGATTTAATCTTGGATAAAGTTCGCCACAGAGTTTGCGCTCAATTTATTGGTCATGCTCATCTAGATCATGTTGGGGCCGTGCCCTTTATTTCTGACAGATACAACGCCCCTATTTATTGTACTCCATTCACTGCAGCAGTCTTGAAATCTTTATTAGTTGATAATGAAGTCCATTTAAAGAATCATGTTAAAACTGTTCATCCAAACACCTCTTTTTATGTACAGGGGAAAAGTAAAAGATATTTGGTAGAGTTCATCAATATGACTCACTCTATTCCTCAAACAAGTTTTATTGTTCTTCACACAAATAAAGGTGCAATAATATATGCAAATGACTTCAAGTTAGACGACAACCCTATTGTAGGTTTCAAACCGAACTATGAAAGACTTAAACAGATTGGGAAGCAAGGAGTCTATGCAATAATTATCGATTCTTTATATTCCGGTTCAGATAGAAAAACTCCTTCTGAAAAGATTGCAAGAAGTTTGCTTGAAGAAGTTATGTTTACAGTAGATAATAAAAAATCGGGGATGATTGTAACTACTTTTTCTTCGCATATTGCAAGACTGAAAAGTATTGTAGAGTTTGGAAAAAAATTAAACAGAGAAGTAGTATTCTTGGGTAGAAGTTTGAATAAATATGCTCTTGCCGGAAAAGAAACTGGAGTTGCTCCATTTATCCGGGATGTGACTCTTTCAAAATACAGAAGGCAGGTTGAGAAAACTCTTGACAGAGCAAGCAAGAGAAGAGAAAATTATCTAGTTGTATGTACTGGTCATCAAGGAGAACCGGGTAGTATTTTAGAAAGAATATCTAGAAACCAACTTCCTTTGAAAGTTGATCAAGATGATAATATTATTTTCTCCTCAAGCGTAATTCCTACAGAGGTGAACATCCGTTCCTTTGCAGATATGGAGTCTAAACTTAAAAAAAGAAAGGCAAGAATTTTTCGAGATGTGCACGTTTCTGGCCATGGTGGAAAAGAAGATTTGAGAGATGTTGTTAATCTGCTTAAACCTCAGCACATAATTCCTTCACACGGCGAATTAGCAAAAACACTTCCGATGAAAGAATTAGCAATCGAACTTGGATATAAAGAAGGAAAAGATTGTCATTTGATGAAAGATGGAGATATTCTAGAAATATGAGCGAGTTAGGCGGAATTATAAGGAATGGGATGGAGCGCGGTTGGCCTACTGATGAAATTAAGAATAGTTTATTAAATGCAGGTTATTCCGCGCAAGAAGTTGATTATGAGCTTTCTTTATTATTAAAGAATTCTCCAGTTCCTCAACAAGCTCCATTGGTTAAACCCTTGGTTGCACCTTTGCCTGCAGCAGCTCCTCCTGTGCCTGCTCCAGCAACTTTAGAAAAAAAATTTAATCCACAAGATCTATCAAACTATCAGACGCCTCCTGTAGAAAAGAATGCAAGCAATTGGATGGTTATTGCAATTATTGTTTTACTGGTTTTATGTGTTCTGGCAGGAGCAGGACTTTTCTTATTTACATGACAGAAATTTATGAACCTTCAGATGATTCTTATTTTTTTGCAGAATTTCTAAAAAGATATCTAAAAAAATCAAAACCTCAAACCTACTTGGATATTGGTTGTGGTTCGGGAATATTAGCAAAGACCGTGTCTAACTTTTTCAAAAAAGAAAATATCTTATGTGCAGATATAAATCCTTCTGCAGTTTCTGCAACACGCCTCTTAGGATTTAAAACTATAAAATCTAATCTTTTTTCAAAAATTGAAAAAAAGAAAAAATTTGATTTAATAACTTTCAATGCTCCCTATTTACCTGAAGGCGAATATGAGCCTAGTGAATCAATGTTAATAACTACTGGTGGAAAAAGAGGCGACGAAATCTCCTTAAAATTTTTAAAGCAAGCAAAAGAACACTTAACTGAAAAAGGAAAAGTTCTTCTATTAATATCTTCTTTAACTCCTGTGGAAAGAATAAATAAATTAAAACCAAAGCTCTTGGCCAAGAAGAAGATTTTTTTTGAAGAGCTAAGGATATATGAATTTAAAAAATAAAATGTTACCTTCACAAATTAACAAAAGAATAAACTTTAATTTTGATAAACAAAAATTAATTTTTGATACTTCGCAAGAGCTTTTTAGCTTTGCAAAAGTTGATGAGGGCACAAAAGAACTTTTAAATTCTTTAAGAAAAAATTCTGATTTAGATTATAAAAATATTCTAGATCTTGGATGCGGGTATGGGGTTATTGGCATTTTTTTAAAAAATAAATTTCCAAAAGCAGAAGTTTTGTGCACGGATAGGGATTCGCTTGCAATAGAATTTACACAACATAATGCAAAATTAAATTTTATAAATTTGAGGGCTTTTCCTTCTTTAGATTTTCAGCAAATAAAAGATAAATTTTCTTTAATTTTAACAAATTTTCCTGCAAAATTAGAAAAAGAAGGATTAGGATATTTTATTGCAAAATCTTCTGAACATTTAGAAAAAAATGGAACCTTAGCCTTAGTAATTGTGAAAGAATTAAGCTCTAGTATTGGGGAAATTTTGAAAAATGAAAATATAACTGTGTCTTTCAAAGAAAAAAACAAGAATTATTCTATTTATCACTTGCAGTTCAAAGAAAAAATATCAAGTAACTTTTCTTATAACTTAAGTAGGGAATATTTTAGTGTTGCCAATAAGAGGGTAAGTTTAAACACTACAAAGGCATTGCGAGAGTTTGATACGCCCCACATTATTACTGATTTGATTCTAGAAATTCTCGAGAATAAAAAATTTGAGAAGGTTTCAATAGTAAATCCCAATCAAGGATTAA
Organism: Candidatus Woesearchaeota archaeon; assembly: GCA_964498295.1. GTDB lineage: Archaea > Nanobdellota > Nanobdellia > Pacearchaeales > GW2011-AR1 > CABMGO01. Next base: position 10,570 of record CAZCGJ010000022.1, read on the forward strand.
TTCCTTGGGGTGTAAAGGAAATATTGAAGGCTAGGGAAATCAATTTAGTTTCTAATGATTTGTTGCAACTAAAGATATCTTCAGATGCTCTTCTGAAAGAAGGATTTAACAAATTTAACATAGAGAATGAGAATCTTGCTAAAGAAAAAGCAGATCTTCTTATTTGGTCAATATATGATGAAGATGATAAAACCATCGAAGGAAAACTAAAAATTTATCTAAAGAATTTTAAGAATTTGTTGTTAGGAGGTAGATTGCCTGTTATAAAGAGAGTTATAAAAAAAATGAATATTTCTATAAATGAGAATTTGTATAAAAATGGATATACAGCAATTTTTATAAACTCTCTTTTAGATAACTAACTATGGAAGAAGGGGTTGATTTTTATAGTGCGCGTGACGAAGTTATCCAATCTGAAAAACCAGCCTTCAGACTTTCTTTAATCCCGTATGGTTTAAGGTTTGGACTTGCATGGACTGTTTTTTTCGCAGCAATAGGTGTTGCTATTCAATCAATAGCTGCCAATGATTTAATTGTAAATGATTTTTTTATTGGAAATTACATGGAATGGTTTAGAAGTTTTGGTAATTTTACTAATAGAATTATTTATCCTTCAGTAGAAGATTTCGTTATTCACTTATTAAATAAATGGTATTACTTCTTCTATACAGCTGGATTACTTTCTTTGATTTGGGAATTTTTATCCTTGATAGTTAATTTTGAAGTATTATTTAAAAAACCAGCAAAACCTTTACCTGTTCAACAAATACCTAAATCTCCTACAAGACAAAAAATAGCGACTTGGTTAAAAACTGGCGGAATTCTGTTAAGTGAAAATAGGGTTGAAGAAGCAAAGGAAATTTATACAAAAATATCTCATGCCTATAATCCTATGGAAGATCCTAATCACGAAGATTACGAGCAAATAATTGCCTTTTACAAAAAGATTCCAAAAAAATAATTCTAATTAAAATGCTCTCTGATTTAAATCTAATCTTTTAGTCCTGGATGGAAAAAATTTCCTTCTTTGTCTTTTACATATTTTTCTTCTACTAAATGATTACACTTTATCTTTGTATTGCAGTAGGCATTAAATCCTTCCTTTCTTGCATTAAATATAAATCCTATATCGTCCGTAGTTTTTACAGTATTATCTAAAAAACCTAGCTCTTGTAAATTTAAGAGGCTGTATTTTACTTTTTCAAAAACATCTTTCTTTATTAGTAAACAACCTGCAGAGGGGATAAGCACTTCTATTGTTTTGTTAGAATCTATTTCTTCTTGAGTTAAATGTCTCCTTAAATCTGTGTTACTTTTTACCAAGGGAGGTAGTTTGAATTTTGTTTTAATTTCTTCAAACTCTTCAGGAGTCAAGCATGCCCAGGCAACAGAAAGAAATTTCATTTTTCCAGAAGACATAAAGTAATTGAAATATAGTCCTGAAACAAGATTTTTATTATCATTTAATAATTCTGTAATGATTTCTTTAGGAGGGATCACATCTTGGTCCATCATTAAAACATAATCATATTTTTCTTGAAGAGCATATTCTAAAATTTTATTTCGACTATCTGCTATTTTTTTTCTAGAACTTTTTTCTAAAGTATTGTCTCTTAAACATTTTATTTCCTTAATTGACGATAGAATTGAAAAATAATTTTCTTCTTCAGAGTTATCTACTATTAGAATGTCGTAGTTATCATAATCTATTTCCTTAATCGCCTTAACAAATCTATCTAGGCAATACTTCATCCCTTCATAAGTGGGGCACGCAACCAAAATTTTTGGTGAACTTTTCATTTTATTTTATTCTGGAAATTATTTAAATAGCTTTCTCCGTCGTAATTTATATCGGCTGGAAGCAAAACATTTATAAAGCCGCATTTCACCCATAATTATACTAAAATGATAACTTTGGAGTATAAATCCAAAGCTTCAATTATTTTTATTGAAGCTAGAATGAGCGCCTTATCAAGT